>NZ_JABFTW010000029.1:0-51734 GCF_021404355.1 Halomonas sp. MCCC 1A11062 | reverse complement strand
TGCGGCTCATGTTGAACGGCGCGGAGATGTCACGCCAGGTGGCGTAGTGCTCCAGGTAGCCGATCATGGAGTGGTAGACCTTGGCGTGGTCCGGGTGCTCGCAGGCGCCGCGCAGGATCACGTCGTTGGTGACTTGCTGGATATGAGCCAGGTCGGATTCAGAAAAATGGTTGATGGTCACACCGGCGTCGATGAATTTCTGAGTGCCCTCGGTCGACTCCCTTTCCGACCAAGCCAACGACCAGGCCAGGGTGGCATCGGCGGCGATCCTGAGCTTCTCCTGGGTCTCCTCGGAGAGGGCGTCCCAGGCGTCCTGGTTGATCATCACGCCGAACACCGTCGCCGACTGGTGCCAACCCGGCGTGGCCCAGTAGTCGGCCACTTCCGCCAGGCCCACGCTATAGTCGATCCCCGGCGCCGAAAACTCGGCGGCATCGACTACACCACGCTCGATGGCCTGGTAGACCTCACCGCCGGCCAGGGTGACTTGGGAGCCGCCCAGCTGCTCGAGCACGCGGCCCTGGTCGCGTCCGGCGAGACGCAGGCGCTTGCCGTCGAGATCGGCAAGGCTCTCGATGGGCGTGCGGCCCATGAAGCCCGACTCGTTGTTCAACACGCCATACGGCAGGTAAACCAGACCGAACTGACCGTAGATCTCTTCGTAGAGCTCGCGGCCGCCCCACTGCTGAATCCAGTTCAGGTAGTCCACGGCGTTGAACAGCATGGGCGTGGAGGCCAGCGGCGAGAAGGCCGGGTTGCGGCCGGCCCAGTAGCCGGGCCAGTCGCCAGAGGCTTCGATACTTCCGGTCTCGGTGGCGTCGAACACCTCGGTGCCGGGCATCAGGGTGCCGCCGGCGCGGAAGTCGATCTGCAGCTCGTCGCCGGCGAGTTTGTTGACCAGCTCCACCCAATGACGGTCGATCTTGATCGCATCGATACTGTCCGGCCAGGTGGTGGTCATGGTCCAGTTTTGCTGAGCCTGAGCGGTAGCGCTCAGAGAGAACAGGCTCACGCCGATGGCGAGCCCGGCGAGCATGATGGCGTGCTGGGATTTCATCTTGTTTTCCTTACCTTTCAATCAGCTTGATGCTGTTTTTATAAAAGAGGCGTTTTCACTCCCGACAACCCAGGCCTGTCTGGCGCTCTTTTGGCGAACCCTCGTCAATGGCCTCGGGAGCGATGTTGTCTGAGGCTACTCTACAAAGGTATCCTGGGTTCAAGGAAGGTCAGAAACGGTCTTCATGAGGTCTTTTTCGGACATTCATCGAGGCGGCCATCATGCCTGCTTTCCAAACTAACCTGCTGAATCAGAAGATTTATGCGCCTTATAAGATTGCCGCTTTGGTCGATGCCGTGGCGGCACAGGGCATAGCGCCCGAGGTGGTGTTGGATGGCCTTGGCCTGGATCGGGAGGCCCTCGCGGACCCGGCCACCCTGGTTTGCATCAAGCAGTACATCGATGCATGCACCAATGTCATTGAAGCAGGGGCCAACCTTTCCACTCCTTTCGAAACTGCCGCCAGGCTGCATTTGACTGCCTACGGCATGTATGGATATGCCCTGCTCACCAGCCCGACCATTCGTGATTACTTCAATTTCGGCGTGAAGTATCACCCCCTGGCGACGCCGACCCTGCATATGACATGGCGGGAATCGGAAGAGTCGGCCATCTTTGCGTTCAAGGAGGCCTACTCGTATATCACGAACATCGACACGAGAAATTTTCTTATCCAGCAACAGATGGGGCAAAACGTTATCCATATTCGTGACGCCGTTGGCCCCAGCCTGACGCCTACGAAAGCCCTGCTTGCCTATTCCGACGAAGGCACAAGGGACATTCACGAAAAATATCTTTGCTGCGAGTGTCACTTCGATCAAGAAGCGAGTGAGATTCACTACCCCAAGGAAATTCTCGATCAATCTCCTTTGTTGGGAAATCAGCTTTCCATCAAGTTGCTTCAGGAGACCTGCAACCAACTCCTCGGCCAGACCAAGATGTCGTCTGGTATCACGGGGGAGGTCTATCAAATCCTGATGATGTCGCCGAACAGCTTTCCCAGCATGGAAGCCGTCGCCAATACGCTCTGCATCACCACCCGCACCCTGCGCAGAAAGCTGGACGCAGAAATGACGAGCTACAGGGAAATCCTTGATGACGCCCGCAGCGCTCTGGCAACCGAGTATCTGCTGGCAACGAAAATGAGTACGGACGACATCGCAGCAAGACTGGGATTCAGCGACAGCGCAAACTTCCGAAGAGCATTCAAGCGCTGGACAGGCAAATCGCCACACCAGTTCAGAAAGAGCGGATAGTCGGTGCCGCCAGACACCGAGTGGCACGTTCTGCCTTCCAACCTCTAGACCAAAGTCTTATCCCCCACCTTTGCCCCACATAGTTGGCACGAATTGCAAAAAGTGTGGCGTGATGCGTAAACCCAGCGAATCACTTTCCTCCTACCATGAACGGGCGAGCCTGGGAGCGAGTGGCCGCTTTTGAGCCAACTCACACCCTTTGCACAGAGGTTCACCAAATTACACACAGGCTTATCCACAGCCTGTCGCAACGACCCACAGCCTCTCACAACAACCACAAGGGCAGACAATGACAACGACACGCCGCTTCACCCTGGGAGCGCTCGCCGCCTCCATCATGCTCGTCGGCCAAACAGCACACGCCGAGATCACCGACAACGAGATCCGCATCGGCTACCTGGCCGACATGTCGGGCCCCTATCGCGACCCCATCGGCCCCTTGGGGCTGGATGCCATTCAGATGGCCATCGAAGATGTCGGCGGCAGCGTGGCCGGCGCCAATATCGTGGTGTTCAGCGCCGACGACCGTAACAGCCCCGACGTGGGCTCGAGCATCGTTCGCGAGTGGATCGACGAACGCAACGTCGACATGGTCACCGGCCTGGTGGCCTCTTCCGTCACTCTGGCCGCCGTTCGGCTGCTGGAGGAAGAGAACCGCCTGGGCCTGGTCAACGGCGCCGTCTCCTCCGGGGTGACCAACGAGAGCTGTTCGCCCAACCACATTCACTGGGTCTACGACACCTGGGCCATGTCCAACGGCACCGCCAAGGCGATCACTCAGGAAGGCCACCACAACTGGTACCTGCTCAGCGCCGATTACTCCTTCGGCCATGCGCTGGAAGGCGACGTCGAGCGGGTGGTGCTAGAGAATGGTGGCACCATCGTGGGCAAGGCGCGCCACCCCTTCCCCAGCAACGACTTCTCCTCGTTCCTGCTGCAGGCCCAGGCCTCCGGTGCCGACGTGATCGCCCTCAACAACGCCGGTTCCGACACCATCAATGCCATCACCACGGCTGGCGAATTCGGCATCACCCAGGCGGGCCAGGTGCTGGCAGGCATGGTGCTGTTCAGCACCGACGTGCGCAGCATCGGCCTTGATGCCGCCCAAGGGCTGCAGTTCACCAAGGCCTGGTATTACGACCTCAACGACGAGACACGTGCCTGGGCCGAGCGTTTCCGCGAGCGTACCGGCAGCATGCCGACCATGGTTCACGCCGGTCTCTACTCCAGCACGCTGCACTACCTGCAGGCCATCGACACCATCGGCACCGACGAAGCCCAGGCCGTACGCCAGCAAATGGCGGCCACGCCGATCGACGACATCTTCGCTACCGGCGGCTACATCCGCGAGGACGGCCGCATGGTGCATGACATGTATCTGGTGGAAGTGAAGGCACCGGAAGAGTCCCAGAACGAGGACGACCTGTTCCGCGTGGTGCGCACCATTCCCGCCGAAGAGGCTTTCCGCCCGCTTTCGGAGAGCCAGTGCCGACTGGTCGCCAACGGCGCCTGAGCCAGGAGGATCATGCCATGAACCATATGCCCCCTTCCGCGCCGGCAACGGTCAATGCCTCCTTGCTGTGGGTGCTCTGCCCCGACGAGCCGGGCCTGCCTGCGGCTGAGTCCGCCGGCAGGCTGACGGGCCGCGAGGCAGGCACCCGCCTGGCAGGGAAGTGCGTCGATGCCCCCGCCGTCACGGCGGGGGCGACACGCCAGCGACAGCGTGGCATTGCGGCCAACGATGACTGAGAGGTCCAGGTAATGATGAACCAGACAGCATCCACACCCAGCAGAATTCAGCAGAACACCATCGGTGCCGCACTGAGTCGCAGCGCACGCAAGCACGGCGACAAGCTGGCGCTGGCCTTCGAGAGCCGACGCTGGAGTTACGCCGAGCTGAATCGGGCGGTGAACCGGGTCGCCAACCGCCTGCTGGCATCGGGCATGGCGCCGGGCGACCGCCTGGCCGCCTACGGCAAGAACTCCGATGCCTACGTGATCGCCTGGCTGGCCGCCACTCGCGCCGGCTTGGTGCACGTGCCGATCAACTTCGCGCTGAGCGCCGATGAGCTGCGCTACATTCTCGAGCAATCCGGCGCGAGTGCGCTGCTCAGCGACCTGAGCCTGGCCGACAACGTGGCCAGGGCGAGCGAAGGGCTCGGCCTCTCGCTTTCCGGTACCCTGCACGCCGAGGGCGAGACGGGCTTCGACGTGCTGCAGGTAGCCCTCGACAAGGAGAGCGGCGACGCTAGCGAGCCGGATGTCGCGATCGACAGCGCCAGCCTGGCCCAGCTGCTCTACACCTCGGGTACCACGGCGGCCCCCAAGGCGGCGATGATGACCCACCAGGCGCTGCTCGCCGAGTACATGGCCTGCATGGTGGAGCTCGACATCAAGGGCGACGAGCCGATGCTGGCCGCCCTGCCGCTCTATCACTCGGCACAGATGCACGTGTTCCTGATGCCGGCGCTGCTGCTCGGCGCCCCGGTGCACCTGCGCATGGCGCCACTGCCCGACGACTGCCTGGCGCAGATCGCCGGCGAAGGCATCGCTTCGTTCTTCGCCCCACCCACGGTGTGGATCAGCCTGCTGCGTCATCCCGCTTTCGACAAATTCGACCTCTCGACGCTGAAGAAGGCCTACTACGGCGCCTCGATCATGCCGGTGCCGGTGCTCGAGGAGCTGCAACAGCGCCTGCCCGGGGTGGGGCTCTACAACTGCTACGGCCAGAGCGAGATCGCGCCGCTGGCCACCGTGCTGCGCCCCGAGGAGCACGCCGAGCGCCCGGCATCCGCGGGCCGCCCCATCCTCACCGTGGAAACGCGCGTGGTCGACCTGGAGATGAACGACGTGCCACCCGGGGAGCACGGCGAGATCGTGCATCGCTCGCCGCAGTTGCTCACCGGCTACTGGGACAAGCCCGAGATGAGCGAGGAAGCCTTCGCCGGCGGCTGGTTCCACTCCGGCGACGTGGGCTACTTCGACGAGGCGGGCTATCTCTACATCGTCGATCGCATCAAGGACGTGATCAACACCGGCGGCGTGGTAGTGGCCAGCCGCGAGGTGGAAGAGGGGCTGTTCAAGCATCCTGCCGTTTCCGAGGTTGCCGTGATCGGCCTGCCGGACGCGAAGTGGATCGAGGCGATCACCGCCGTGGTGGTGCCCAAGGTGGGCATGGAGGTGAGCGAAGAGGAGCTGATCGCCCACGCCAAGGCCCACATGGCGCCCTACAAGGTGCCCAAGCGCATCCTCTTCGCCGAGGCCCTGCCCAAGAGCACCGCCGGCAAGATTCTCAAACGCAACCTGCGTAAGGAGCTCGGCTGACCCATGAGCGCACCGCAAGACGACCTGACGCCGTTGTTCCACGACACCATCCGCCGCTTTCTCGAGCAGGAAGTGGCGCCCCACTACGAGGCGTGGGAAGAAGCCGGCGAGATGCCGCGTTCGCTGTGGCAGCAGCTCGGCGAGGCCGGCCTGCTGGGCATCGATCTGCCGGTGGAACTCGGCGGTAGCGACGCCGACTTCGCTATCGTTCAGTTGGCGCTGGAGGAGATATCGCGGCAGGGCTTCGGCGGGTTGGCCAGTGCCTACAACATCCACGCCAACATCGTCATGCCCTACCTGCTGCACATCGGCACGCCGGCCCAGCGCGAGCGCTGGCTGCCGGCCATGGCCAGCGGCGAGACCATCGGCGCCATTGCCATGACCGAGCCCGGCGCGGGCAGCGACCTGGCAGCAATGAAGACCCGCGCCAGCCGTACCGAATCGGGCTGGCGGCTCGATGGCAGCAAGCTGTTCATCACCAACGGTCAGATCGCCGATCTGGTAATCGTCTGCGCCAAGACCGACCCCGCCGCCGGCGCCCGCGGCGTCTCGCTGTTCCTGGTCGATACCACCCTTGCCGGCTTCTCCCGCGGCCAGCCGATCAAGAAGATCGGCCAGCACGCCAGCGATACCGCCGAGCTGTTCTTCGACGACCTGCGCCTGCCAGAAGACGCCCTGCTCGGCGAGGCGGGCGCCGGCTTCGCCTATCTGATGCAGGAGCTGCCCCGCGAACGCCTCGGCGTGGCAGCCCAGGCGCTGGGCGCCATGGAGGGAGCGCTGGCGCTGACCCTCGACTACGTGCGCGAGCGCCGCGCCTTCGGCCGCGCCGTGGGCGACTTCCAGAACACCCGCTTCACCCTGGCCGAGGTGCGCGCGCAGATCGACATGGGCCGCGCCTACTTCGAGCAGTGCGTGACGAAGTACCGTCGCGGCGAGATGAGCAGTACAGATGCCGCCATCCTCAAGCTTCAGCTCAGCGAGATGCAGTGCCGCACCATCGACGCCTGCCTGCAGTTGTTCGGCGGCTACGGCTATACCCGCGAATACCCGATTTCACGCTTCTACCTGGATGCCCGCGTGCAGACCCTCTACGCCGGCACCTCGGAAATCATGAAGGAAGTGATCGCCCGCTCGCTGCTCGGCAAGAGCGACACGGCCTGATCGCTTGCCCAGGCAATCCAAGAAGGGCAATTCAAGGTACACAGGAGAGTTTCATGCGTCTCGATTCCGTCGTCATTCTCGACAGCGCCCGCACCGCCATCGGCAGCTTCGGCGGCAGTCTGGCCGGGCTCGCTCCCCATGAGTTGGGCACCATCACCGCCCGTGAGGCGCTGGCCCGCGCCGGCATCGAGGCCGGGGCCATCGACCATGCCATCTACGGCCACATCATCACCACCGGACCGCAGGACGCCTACCTGGCCCGTCATATCGCCCTGGATGCCGGCGTGCCCGAGGGCGCGGCGGCGTTCAACGTCAACCGCCTGTGCGGCTCAGGCGTGCAGGCGATTCTCTCAGCTGCCCAGCAGATCGTGCTCGGCGACAGCCGTCTGGCGCTGGCCGGCGGCGCCGAGTCGATGAGCCGAGGTGCCTACCTGCTGCCGCCCCAGGCTCGCAACGGCCTGCGCATGGGCCACGCCAGCGTCACCGACCTGACCCTGGGCGTGCTCAGCGACCCCTTCGGCAGCGGCCACATGGGCGTGACCGCCGAGAACATCGCTAAACGCTGCGGGCTCGAGCGCGAGGCGATCGACCGCTTCGCCCTGGAAAGCCACCACAAGGCTGCCCGCGCCATCGCCGAGGGCCGCTTCGATGAGCAGATCGTGCCAGTCACGGTGCGCGAGGGGAAAAACGAGCGCCAGTTCTCGCGTGACGAGCACGTGCGCGACGGTGTCACGCTGGAGGATCTCGCCCGACTCAAGCCCGCCTTCGCCAAGGAGGGCGTGGTCACCGCCGGCAACGCCTCGGGCATCAACGACGGCGCCGCCAGCCTGGTGCTGGCCCACGCCGACGAGGCCGAAC
This sequence comes from Halomonas sp. MCCC 1A11062, assembly GCF_021404355.1. Lineage (NCBI taxonomy): Bacteria > Pseudomonadati > Pseudomonadota > Gammaproteobacteria > Oceanospirillales > Halomonadaceae > Halomonas > Halomonas sp. MCCC 1A11062. Next base: position 44,078 of record NZ_JABFTW010000029.1, on the reverse strand, counting down.
GCCGCGGTCTTGCGCCACGCGCGCGGCTGGTCTGTGCCAGCACCGCCGGGGTCGAACCCGGGCTGATGGGTCTGGGGCCGATTCCCGCCGTGCGCCGCTGCCTCGACGAGGCAGGGCTCTCCATCGCCGACATTGACGTGATCGAATCCAATGAGGCCTTTGCCGCCCAGGCCATGGCGGTAGCACGCGAGCTCGACTTCCCCGCCGAGCGACTCAACCCCAACGGCGGTGCCGTGGGGCTGGGGCATCCCGTCGGCGCCACTGGCGCGATCCTGACCATCAAGGCGCTGGCCGAACTGGAGCGCACCGGCGGTCGCTACGGGCTGATCACGCTGTGCATCGGCGGCGGCCAGGGCATCGCACTGATCATCGAACGTTGCGCTTGATCGAAACGCAACCTGCCGCAGAGTGAAAAACAAATACAAGGACATGTAGATGAACACCGTCACACCAAAAATTCTGCCTGCCACGCCCTCCGCCACCAACCCACCGCTGCTGATCGGCGAGCTGCTCGACTCCGGCGTGCGCATGGCCGGCAACAATCAGATCGTCTATCGCGACCTGAGCCGCCATGATTACCGTCGCTTCCGCGAGCGGGTCCATCAGCTCGCCCACACGCTCAGCGCCCAGGGCGTAAAGGCCGGTGACGTGGTGGCAGTGCTCGACTGGGACAGCCACCGCTACCTGGAAGCGTTCTTCGCCATCCCCATGCTAGGCGCAGTGCTGCACACGGTGAACGTGCGCCTGTCGCCAGAGCAGATCCTCTACACCATGGAGCACGCCGAGGACGATTTCGTACTGGTGCATGAGGACTTCGTGCCGCTGCTCGAGCCCTTGGCAACGCGCCTGCCGCGCATTCGCGGCTACCTGCTATGTCAGGATGCTCCCGCTCGGGTAGAGAGTTCACTGAATCTGGTGGGCGAATACGAGGCGCTGCTGGCCACACAGCCTAGCCATTACGATTTCCCCACCTTCGACGAGAACGCGGTGGCCACGCTGTTCTATACCACCGGCACAACCGGCAACCCGAAGGGGGTGTTCTTCACCCATCGCCAATTGGTCCTGCACACCATGGGCGAGGCCAACGCCTTCCAGACGCCGGGCTTCGATCTGCTCAACCGCGACAAGGTGTACATGCCGATCACACCGATGTTCCACGTGCATGCATGGGGCGTGCCCTACACCGCCACGCTGATGGGTGCCACCCAGGTCTACCCCGGACGCTATGAGCCGGAAATGCTGGTCAAGCTGCTGGTGGGCGAGAAGGTCGACTTCTCCCACTGCGTGCCGACCCTGCTCAACATGGTGGTCGGCGCCGAGGCCATTGCTTCGGGCAAGGTGAACCTCTCCGGCTGGAAGGTGCTGGTGGGCGGCAGTGCCCTGACCCAGCCGCTGGCGCAGAAGGCCTGGGAACTGGGCATCGACACGCGCAGCGCCTACGGCATGTCCGAAACCTGCCCGCTGCTCACCGCCGACATCCTGCCGCGGGATATCAACGAGGCGGACTTCGCGACCCAGCTGCCGTGGCGCTGCAAGGCGGGTGTCGCGGTCCCGTTCGTGCATCTGGAAGTGGTCGACGAGAGCGGCACCCCACTGCCCCACGACGGCGAGAGCGTGGGCGAAGTGCGCGTACGTGCGCCCTGGCTCACTCAGGGCTACTACAAGGAGGAGACCCGCAGCGAAGAGCTATGGCGTGACGGCTGGTTGCATACCGGCGACGTGGCGGTACTCGACGAGCGCGGTTTCCTGCAGATCCGCGACCGCATCAAGGACGTAATCAAGACCGGCGGCGAGTGGATCTCATCGCTGGAGCTGGAGAACCTGATCGGCCAGTGCCCGGGCATCTCGGAGGTGGCAGTGATCGGCGTACCCGACGAGAAGTGGGGCGAGCGCCCCGCAGCACTGGCGGTGCCGAGCGATCCCAACAGCCCGCCCCAGGCGGAGGAGGTCCAGGCCTTCCTGCAGCGCTTCGTCGACGAGGGCCACATCAACCGTTGGGCGGTTCCGTCGTTCGTTCGCTTTGTCGACGAAATACCCAAGACCAGCGTGGGCAAGCTCGACAAGAAGCGTATCCGCCAGGAGGTATAGACAACGATGAAGGGGGACTTCGGATGCCCATGGCCTCTGAAGTTCAACTGTCGTTCAACAGCAGAGCTGGTTACTGTAAGCAAATAGACTGTAAGAAAGTAGACTGCAAAGAAAGTAATAAGAAAGGGCCTGGTTCACTGTGTTGGCGAATACCGTCGTGCAGCAGCCAGGCCGCTCATGAGAGGCCATTCATGTCGAACGTTCAGTATTACGATAACAAACCCTGGATGAGCCATTACCTTGCCGTCCAGCCTGACACCGGTGAAGCCACCGCCAGCCATCACCTTCACGACAACCTGCCGGCGCTCCTTCAGGCGGCCGGGCAGACCTACAGCCAACAGCTCGCCTTCACCACCTGCATGCCCAACGGCATGAACGGCCGCCTGACCTACGCCGAAGTGGAAGAGATGTCGGATGCCTTCGCCGTTTACCTGCGCGAATGTCTCCAATTGGAAGCCGGCGCCCGCGTGGCCGTGCAGATGCCCAACTGCCTGACGCTGCCGGTGGTGGCCTTCGGCATCCTCAAGGCCGGCTGCATCCTGGTGAACGTCAATCCGCTCTACACCAAACGGGAGATGGCACACCAGTTCAACGACAGTGGTGCCCAGGTGCTGGTGATCGTCGACATGTTCGTCGACAAGCTGGAGGCGATCCTCGAGCAGACCGGGATCAAGCAGGTCGTGGTCACCTCCGTAGCCCAGTGGTTCCCGCCCATGGTGAAAGGGGTCTTGCAGTTGGTGCTCAAGTACTGGAACCGGGTGATTCCCAAGCACCGGCTGAGCGTTCACACCATCGATCAGGCCCTGTCAAAGGGGCGCCAGGTGAAAGCCGACACCGGTGTCGATGTCCGCCAGTACTGGCAGCATCTGTCCCGCACGGATACCGCCCTGCTGCAATACACGGGGGGCACCACCGGGGTCAGCAAGGGCGCCGAGCTGACCCACGGCAACCTGATCAGCAACCTGGAGCAGGTCGACTCGGTGGCCGGCAGTCACATCGAGCCGGGCAAGGAGTGCATCCTGACGGCGCTGCCGATCTACCACATCTTCGCCTTCACCGTTAACCTGCTGGCCTTCTACCACAAGGGGGCGCACAACGTTCTGGTGCCCAGCCCACGCCCGATTCAGAACTGCCAGCGCGCCTTCGACAATTACGACATCTCCTGGATCTCGGGAGTCAACACCCTCTACAACGCCCTGCTGAACGAGGAGTGGTTCACCGTCTATCCGCCCCGCTCCATGAAGGTGGCACTGGCCGGCGGCACCTCTCTGCACAAGTCGGTGGCCGAACGCTGGCGCAACGTGGTGGGCAGCCCCATCACCGAGGGCTACGGCCTGACGGAAACCTCCCCCGTGATCTGCTTCAACCCCATCGGCAAGGAGCTCACCGACTCCATCGGCATTCCCGCGCCGGAAACCGACGTGCGCATCGTCGACGATCAGGGCGAGCCGGTGGCGGTGGGTGAGCCGGGCGAAATCATCGTGCGCGGGCCGCAGGTGATGAAGGGCTACTGGAACCGCCCTGAGGAGACCGCCAACGCCCTCAAGGACGGCTGGTTCTACACCGGCGATATCGCCGTGATGAGCGAAGACGGCCACTTCCGTATTGTCGACCGCAAGAAGGACATGATTCTGGTCAGCGGCTTCAACGTCTACCCCAATGAGGTCGAGGACTGCATCGCCCGCATCCCCCAGGTGCAGGAGTCGGCGGTGATCGGCGTTGCCGACGCCCAGTCCGGAGAGGCCGTGCATGCCTATGTGGTGCTGCGCGAAGAGGGCATCAGCGAGAAGGATGTCATCGCCCACTGCAAGCAGGAGCTGGCCGGCTACAAGGTGCCGAAAAAGGTGGTGTTCTGGGACGAACTGCCCAAGACCCCCGTCGGCAAGGTACTGCGCAAGGAAGTGCGAACCGCAGCCACAGGCGGTTGACCTCATTGACCGCGTAGCGGGTTCGATAACAACGACTCAATAACCATTCAATAACAACGAGACGCTGGAGCATAACGAATGCTGAGCCCATTGGAAGAGACCCTGCTCTCCCTCATGATGGTGATCATCATGTTCGGCATGGGGTCGTCGCTGACCTTCAAGGACTTCAGGCTGGCCATGCGCCACCCGCAGGCCGTCGGTGTGGGGTTCGCCTCGCAGTACATGCTGATGCCGCTGATCGCCTTCCTGCTGTCGCGGGTGCTGAACCTGACCCCAGAGCAAACGGTGGGCCTGATACTGGTGGGCTGCATGCCCGGCGGCACCACCTCCAACATCTTCGCCTACTTCTCGAAAAGCCTGCTCAGCCTGAGCATCATGATGACCATCTGCTCCACCCTGGCCGGTTTCATCATGGTGCCGCTGCTGATGGAGCTCTACACCCAGGGCATCGACGACGCCTTCCGCATTCCGCCGGATCAGATCGCCCGGCTGCTCTTCGTGCTGCTGATCCCCACCCTGATCGGCATGTGGCTGCGGCGCAGGAACTCCAACGTCGGCGCCGTCATCGAGCTGATGGGGGGCATCCTCGGCGCCATCGTCATCCTCTTCCTGGTGGTCACCTGGGTGCCCAGGAACTGGCGCCTGCTGGTCGAGACCGGCTGGGAGGTCTATGCCGCGGTCATCCTGATCGGTCTGATCGGCTTCGCCTTCGGCTACCTGTTCTCCCGCTCGCTGCGGCTGAATCCGCAGAAGGCCAGAACGGTGTCGCTGGAAACCGGCATTCAGAACGGTCCGTTGGCGGCGCTGATCGTGATCATGACCTTCGCCGACGAAACCCAGCAGCTGATCCTGCTGATTCCGGTGATGTACTCGCTGTTCATCGTCATCAACTCCACCATCGCCACGCTCTTCTATCGCCGCATGACCCGGCGCGAGGAGCTGGCACGGGACCAGGCCAAAGTCGAGCCGGCCTGACGGCGCAAGTTCAGGCGCTCTGGGGCAACCTTGTACTCGCCCGCCGGTAGGCAGCGGGCGAGTTGCCCGTCCAGCCCTTGAAGGCGCGGCTGAAGCAGGCCAGGTCCTGAAAACCCAGCTCGTCGGCGATGGCCAGCAGCGGCCGCTCGCTGCGGGTCAGGGCCTGGATGGCGAAGTCGCGCCGAAACTCGTCCTTCACTGCCTGGAAGTGAGTGCCTTCGGCGGCCAGACGCCGCGACAGCGTGCGCACCGACATGTGCAGCGCCCGGGCCACGTCATGCACCGAGCCCGAGGTGGCGAGATGGCGCGCCAGGTGCTCGCGCACTCGATGCGACACCACGCGATCCTCGAAGGAGACGTAGAACCAGTCGGCCGGTGCCCGGCGCAGGAAGGCGCCCAGGTGCTTCTTGGTCTGGCGGATCGGCAGCTCGAGCAGGGCGGCGTCGAAGTAGATGGCGGTCTGCTCGCGCTCGAAACTCACCTTGCCCGGATAGAAGTAGAGATAGTCGGCGCTGTGGGGCGGCTGGGCGTAGGCGCACTCCATCATCACCGGCGGGATCTTGCTTGCGATCAGCCACGAACAGATACCGTGGAACAGCTTGAGCATCAGCTCGTGCACCAGGATACGGCTGCCTGTCGGCGGCCGATGTTCCACCAGCGCCACCCGCGCCAGCCCGTCCTCGACGCGATACTCATAGCCGAAGTCGTCCAGCACGATGCGGAAGAACAGCGTGTAGCGATGCAGCGCCACCTTCAGCGTGGGCGCCTCCAGCACGCTCAGGCACAGCAGCTTGAGCGTACCGCTGCGCAGCGGCCGGGCGAAGAAACCCGGTGTCTCGTCGTCGCAGGCGTTGACCAGTAGCCGGTAGAGCGTGGCGAACTGCTCCACCGTCACCCGTCCGTGGGGCGCGCTGAGCAGGAACGGCGAGATGCCCGCGCGAACGAGATAGCCTTCGCGGGCAGCCTCGCTTTCGGGCACCCCGAGGAACAGCTCGTTGACGAAATGCATGGATACCGTGACGGTCAAGACTGGCTCACCTGCAAGCGTGATATCGCGTAATGATGCTAGACTCATCATGCCATTGATGGAGCACACCGCAATGCGCCTGACACATGAACAGGTTCATATCATCCTGACGACTGTCCACGATATTGTCGGTGGCGACGTCGAAGTGCGGTTGTTCGGCTCTCGCCTGGACGACAATCGCAAAGGCGGCGATCTCGATCTTCTGCTCATCTCGTCGACTCCGCTGCCACGCCTTTCCCTGGCCGAAATCAAGTGCAAGCTCGAAGAGAGGCTTTACCTGCCTGTGGATATTTTGGCTTACTCGCGGGACAAGAAGCCTTCGCCTTTCCAGGCCATTGCCCTTAACCAAGGTTGCCCATTGAAAGAGGCGGCATGACACACGACCTGCTCGAAGAACAGCGACTCCACCTTGCCAGGCTGCTCGAAGCCATTCAGCGCTGCGCATGGTTTCTTCATCAGTCTGATGGCAAGCTCGAGTGGCCGATCGATGCTGCCCAGTTGGAAGCGCAGAAGAAGGACGTCGACCTGTTCGAAACCTTGGCTGCCATCAATGAGCGATTTGCCAAGCTGCAAGACTCCCTCGCTTCCGCCATGCGGCACAGCGCTCTGTTGATGGGTGAGCCTACCGACAGCTTCCTGAAGATACTCGCCTTTTTCGAGAAACAGGGTGTCGTCGAGTCAATGGATGACTGGCAGCGCTGCCGTATGGTTCGAAACATGGCAGCGCATGACTATGCCACGGACTACAGCGAGATCGCTGATCATTTCAACTTGCTCCATGATCTCAGCAAGATGCTGTTCCAGACAGCACGCAGGTTGCTCGATATTTGCCATCGCCTGATCGGTATTGAGCCCGCTTCCTCCGACTTCACCAACGAGTTCGAACGCATCTTCGCCTGAGCCGTCCGCTTGGGAAGCACTGAACAAATCGACGAGCGAGATGAAGCACAAGGCGCACGGAGCACAGGAACCGGAGCATATGGGGTATATGTGAGAATTCCGCGCACCGCGCAACGCAGTGATTCGCTCGCGTAGGCATTTGTGCAGCGCTTCCCTTGTGGGACGATGAGCCTTTCCCCAAGGAAGGCCCGGCCATGCTCGAATTTCACCAGGTTCACAAGACCTACGCCACGCCCCAAGGGCCGCTTGCGGTGCTGGTGGGCGTCGACCTCGAGCTGCGCGGCGGCGAGAGCCTGGCGCTGATGGGCGAGTCCGGCAGCGGCAAGTCGACCCTACTGCACCTGGCGGCGGGTCTCGATCTGCCGGACAGCGGCGAGGTGCTCCTTGCCGACCGCTCGATCTCCGCGCTGGACGAGCCTGACCGCGCCCGCCTGCGTCGCGATACCCTGGGCCTGGTATTCCAGCAGTTCCACCTGGTGCCGAGCCTGAACGTGCTCGACAACCTGCGCCTGCAGGCGCGGCTGGCTGGGCGTGAAACGCCCGAGTGGTCGGCACATCTGATGCAGCGGCTGGGACTTGCCGGCCTGGAACGGCGCTACCCCGAGCAGCTCTCCGGCGGCCAGCAGCAGCGCCTGGCCATCGGTCGGGCGCTGGCGCCACGCCCCGCCCTGCTACTGGCCGACGAGCCCACCGGCAACCTCGACGAGACCACCGCTGGCGAAGTGCTGGCCCTGCTGCTGGAACTGGTGCGAGAGGCCGGCAGCGCCCTGCTGATGGTGACCCACAGCGCTCAGGTGGCGGCACCGCTGGACCGTTGCCTACGCCTCACCCACGGCCGGCTGGGCTGACGGACTTCTCAACCGAGCACGGCTGACAACAAGAAAGCTCCCAACAGGCTGACCAGCAGCATCGGTATCGACCAGGCGTGGAAGGCCACCCAGAGCCCCTGCTGGCGGCTGAGTCGCAGGGCGATCAGATTGGCAAGCGAGCCGATGGCAAGACCGAAGCCGCCGACGTTGACGCCCCAGGCCAGCCAGTACCACTGCTCGGAGAAGGGTGCCAGGAAGATGGCCGCCGGCACGTTGGAGATCAGCTGCGAGAGCAGCGCCGCCCCGGTGACCTCGCCGCCGGGCAGGGCAATGAGTCCATCAGCCACCTTCATCATGAAGGGCAGTTGGGCGAGCAGGCCCAGGTCGATGAACATCAGGATGAAGATGGCCAGGATCAGCCAGTCCACTCCCAGCAGCACCCGACGCCAGCAAAGCAGGAACAGTGCCAGCACCCCGGCAAGCGCCGGCAACGTCAGCCCGAACTCCACCAGCAACAGAAACACTGGGTAGCAGAGCAGCGAGACGCGAAACAGCCGGGAGTGAACGGGTGTGCGCGTCATGTCCAGATTTACGTCCACTCGACGGCCGGGAAAGGCGACGGCGGTCAGCAGCAGCAGGACCCCGAGCATCCAGCCGGCGATGGGCAGCATGGCCACGAGGAAGGTAATGAAGCTGTCGCCCGACAGCTGCCACAGAAAGAGATTCTGCGGATTGCCGATGGGGCTGACCGCCGAGCCGGCGTTCACCGCCAGCGCTTCGAAGATGATCAGGCGACCGATGGGCAGCCGCGCCATGTTGCCGAGACTGACGGTCAACGGCACGACGATGAAGAGCGCCACATCGTTGGTGATCACGGCGGACAGCAGCGCCGCGAAGAGCACCATGGCCAGGGCCAGCCGACGTTCGCTGTGCATGTGTACCAGCAGCCAACGCCCGGCCTGCGCGAGCGCGCCGCTGTCTTCCAACCCTCGGCTCAGCACCATCAGACCGGCCAGGATGGCGATGGTATGCCACTCGACCAGTTGGGGCAGCAGGCGCCACTTCTCCGGCATCATGGCGATCAAGGCCAGAAACGCCAGCACCAATGCCAGCAGCATCAGGTCCTCGGAAAGGCGGGAGTATACGTAACGCAGCAGTCTCAAGGTTCAACACGCCTATATCGATAGTGGGTCATTGTCCGGCCTGGGCTCGTGCTGCCCGTTGGCCTCGAGAATAGCCTTCACCAGCGGTATGCACTCGGCACATTTCGGTTTGCACTCCAGGCGGCAAAAGCAGGCGCGAACACTATTGGCGCCTTGGCTGCAGGCAGCCTGGAAATCTTCTGCGCTGAGATTGTGGCAGCTGCAATAGGCTTTTTCGCTCATTTGCCGACCTGCTCACGCTGCAAGTGCGGAATCAGCGAGCGCACCAGCGCCGGGTAGGCCTCCTGCCAGCGCGTGTAGACGCGGCCGACATTGCCCAGGGGCTTGGAGAGCAAGCGCAGGTTGATGACCAGCGCACTCGACTCGGCCAGGGTGATATCGGAAAGCGACGGCCCTACCCCCAGCCACATCGCCAGTAAGGCGAAGCCGGCAAACGACACCCAGAGCACCACATCGCTGGCGTTCTCGGCAAACCACTTGCACACGTGCATGTTGAGAACGGCGAGATAATAGCGCTCCTGATGACCGTAGAGAGACTGCTTGTCGCGCTTCCCTGCCGTCTCCGCAATACCCGACTGAGTGTCGAGGATCTGTTGGCTAGTATGGCGAATACGGCGGCCGAAGAACCACACGAACAGCAGCGTAGGCACCATGCTCAGCACCAGCACCGGCACCCAGTGTGCGCCCAGCGACAGCTGCCACAGAAGCACCGAGCTGGTGACGGTGATGATGGTCCAGATGTCCTTGTAGATGACCTGGAACCCCTTCTTCGCCACATCGCTGCCGAACAGCACGTGCGCGACGTCCTGCGAGACGTTACCGAGGGTGTGGCGCTCGAGGTAGCTGCGCTGCATGACGATGATGAGCCGGGTCTCGAGCAGCTTGCTGAGTATCGACTCGGCGAAGTCGGCCAGGATCAAGCCGGCGGTGATGGCCAGAAAGAGTGGCAGGAATTCCGGCAGCAAGGCCCAGGGGTCGACCTCGCCCTGCTCGATGCGCTGCACGGTGCTTTTGCTCAGCCAGGCAAAGGCGGGAGAGAGGGCGGCAGCCAATGCCGCCGCCCCCAATAGGCAAAGCAGGGTCCAGCGCAGCCGCAGCAGCACCCGCGCCATCTCCCTGAGCAGTAGCTTCCAGGCACGGTACTTCAGCTCGGAAGACACCGGCATCTCCGCCTGGGTCATCATGGCAGCGCGAGGATCACGCAGCGGTCGGTGATCAGGCGCGGCGCCATGCCAGTGACGCTCTTGACTGCGGGCAGCCAAGCCTTGAGCGCAGCCCACCTGGGCGCCTCGGCGGCTTCATCGAGCACCCAGCCGTTGGCCTGATTCCACACCAGCAGCCCCCGCTCTGAGGCAAAGGCCTCTTTCAGCCGCTCTGCCCCATCCGGATGAGCAAGCGGATTCACCGACCGAGCGGTCACCTCGAACAGCTGGCCGCCGCTGAGCACCCAGAGGGTCTTGCCCGTGGCAAGCAGCGGTTGGCAGGGAGCCTGGAACATCGCCTTGACTTCGCCCCGGCCGGTGCTCGAATCCACCAGCAGCAGGCGTCCGTCCACCATGCCGACCCAGAGGCCGCTGCCCTCGGCAAGCAGGGCGTGCACCGTGGCATCGCCGACGGCCTCGATCCAGGTGAGCTCCTTGGGTCGATCCGCCGCCGAGAGGAAGAGCCCAGCCTTGGAGCCCAGCGCCAGGCGATCGCCGACGAAGGCAAGGTCGGTCAGCTCGGCGAAGTGGGGTTGTGGGGTCAGCTTGACGTGCCGCCAGGAGGCGCCGTTGTCCCAGGAGCTGAACAGGCCGCGCTGAGTCGCCATGTACCAGGCGCCGTCCGCTGAGCATGCCAGCCCCTCGGCATCCAGCGCCGCCCACTCGGCCGCAGCCGGCTGCCAGTGGCCGCCACCGTCGTCGGAATAGAAGGTGCCGAAGGTGGCGGTCGCCAGGATACGCCCCTCGTCCAGGCTCCACAGTCGCTTGATCTTGGCGGCCGAGGGCGGCACGGCATGACCGGCGAACACGTCGTGTACCCGCCCGCCGCCCAGCTCGACCAGAAAGGCGCCGGTGATTCCGGCCACCAGGGCCCGCCCTTCCGGCATCAGGATAAGCTGCTCGGCCTCGGCAAACCGCGGCTCCTCCAGCTCGACGCTGTTGCCGTTGGCGAATTCACACACCAGCTTGTTGCCCACCACCCAGGCACGCGCCGACTCGCTTTCACCAGCGGCGCTGAAGGGGCGTTTCTGATGGCGTACCGGGCTGCCGGTGCGCCAGAGCCCGCGCCAGCGTGTGAGGTAGCCGTCCTTCCAGGCTGCGAGGATGCCGTCGTGGTAGCCGGTTTCCAGCTCCAGCGTCCAGCTTTCGCCGTGGTCGGTGGATACCAGCAGCGCCGGGCGCGCCTTGCTGCCCTGCTTCTTGCAGAAGGCCAGCAGGCGGCCCCGTTCGGCGGCCAGGCCGATGATCTCGGTGTGGCCCTGGCCATAGCAATGGCGCCAGCCATCCGCCTCCAGCCGGTAGAGGCCGCGCTTGCCGCCGGCCACAGTCGCCCCCTCGCTGCACAACAGAGCCTTCGCCTCGTCACGGGGCAAGGACGGCAGGCGCTGCTGCAGGCCGCCGTCGACGTCGGTTCTGGCAAGCACCTGACCCTCGGCACCGCTGGCGCCGACCAGCAGCCCTGCCTCGCTCGCCGCCAGTACGCTGATGCGCAGCCCCTGCCATTCCGGGATGGCCTCGAGCTTGGCGTCGCGCAGCCGATAGAGGCCGGCAGCGCTGCCAAGCCAGATATCGCTCCCCTGCTGTACGGCCGCCTTCACTTCCGGCCGGCGGTAGGCATCGAGTTGATCCACGCGGCTCATGGCATGAGCTCCTTTTCTGCGGTATGGCCTGCGGTTTCGAGACATGGCAGCGAAACGGTTCGCAGCTGTCGCCGGTCGGTGGTGAGTGCGCTGCGACCATCGGCGCGGATGCAGGCGTGGCGCACGCCTGCCGGCCAGTCGGGCAGCGCCTGTAGCGGTTCCTCGCCGCCGTGCCAGCGCCAGGCGCTGCGCTCGTTCCAGACCAGCAGACGCTGCTGCGAGTCGCTTGCGATGTGGTAATCGCCGGCCTGCGGCTGGGGCATCATCTCTTCGAGCACGACAGGGCCCTCGCCTGCACACGCAAGGCGGAACAGCCGCTCGCCGCTGGCGATCAGACAAGCGCTGAGCGTTCCACCGATCTGGGACTCGAACACCGGCACCTGGCCCGGCGCGGTCAGCGGCTGGGCTTGCTCCTCGACAGGGTCATAGCGCCACAGCCGGTCCTGGCCCGCCCCGTGGGTACCCACCAGCAGCAGCTGCCGCTCGTCATCGGTGAACAGCGCTTCGATGGCCTGCTCGCCAAACGCCGCGACCCGGGCGATGCGCTCGGGTGACGCCAGCGGGGCGACCAGCAGGCCGGTCTTGGTAGCGATGAAGAGCTGCCCGCCGACGACCGCCAGGCCGCCGCGCAGTTCGCAGTAGTGAGGCAGCTCGGCCAGCTTGAATTTCACGTAGCGCCAGCGCCTGCCGTTGTCGTCGCTGACGAACAGGGCGCGCTGACAGCCCAGCCACCAGCGGCCATCGTCGCTGCGCATCAGGTGCTCGGCATCCAGCACCGCCCACTCGGCGTCGGCAGCCTGCCAGGTTTGCCCCTCGTCGTCAGAGCGGAAGGTGCCATAGGTGGCAGTGGCCAGCAGCACCCCGTCGTCCAGCTCGAAGATGCGCTTGAGCTTGCCCAGCCCGGCAGGCCCTGCGGCTTCGCCGAAAAGATCGGTTACCCGGCCATGGCCGGGCTCGACCAGATAGGCTCCCTGCACGCCGGCGACCAGGAAGACATTGCCCTGCTCCAGCGGCAGCAGCCGCTCGGCTTCGGCGAGCAGCGGGTGTTCGAAGGCAACGCGGGCGTGGCCCTCCTGCTGGTATTCCAGCTTGTTGCCGTCCAGCACCGCCCAGCGGTCGCCGGCCAGGAAGCCTGCGGTCAGCGGGTGCTTCTTGTAGCCGCTGGTGGTGTAGCGCTCTCGGCACCCCTTCCAGCGAGTGATCAATCGCCGCTCATCGGCGGCGAGGATGAGATCCTGATAGTCGCCCAGCGACTCGACGTGCCAGCTCACCCCAGCGTCATGGGTCTCGATCAGCGCCGGCTTGGCAGCCGCTCCCAGCTTCTTGACCGAGGCACGGATGTGCTCGGCCTGCTGGCTGGAGGCCCACAGCACCTCGCCCCAGCCGGCAGAGTCACGGAACAGGCACTGCCAGTCGCTTGCCTGGGCGGTGTCGGCCAAAGGCAGCCGGTATAGGCCGCGCTTGGTGCCAACCAGCAGGTGCTCGGCCTGGGCATGCAGGCACTTGATCTTCTCGCCCGCCGGACGCGGCAGCTCGCGCCGGGGCTGCCACTGGCTGTCGCACAGGTGAAGGGTCTGGCCACTGTCGTCCTCCAGCAGCACCAGATAGCCCTCCGCTGCGGCAGCGACCTGCTGCACCGGACGGCCACGCCAGGCGGGCACTTCTCTCAGCTGCCTGTCATGCAACTCGTACAATCCGGTCTCGGCGGCAAGATAGATGCCCGTCGCTCCGGCAAGCACCCCCTTGACCTGGGGTCGCTCGAACGCCGCCAGCTCTCTGCTCATGTCACTGATCTCCTGGGTATGACCATACGGGCGGACAGCGGGGCGTCCCTGCCCCGGATGTCGCTGGACATCCGGCCCTTGCCGCAGCCGCCGCCATCGGCGTCTTACTGCTTGTTGCGACCGTCGAGTTCCAGCTTGCGGCTGCTGATGTTGCCGTTCTGGTCGATGGTGTGCAGGTGCACGTACTCGCGATGATCCTTGTCGTCGTGCTTGATCTTGATCTTGCGGATGCGCTGCGGCGCTTCGACTTTCACCGCGGCACGCCCGGACTCCGGCAGCACCTCGATGACGCGATCGAACACCGCGGGCTCGGACCCACCCAGCAGCTTGCGGGTGGTCTCGTCGTAGATGACGTCGTAAACCTTGCCGTCGCGCAGGTAGTTCACGCTGGTCTCGACCACGCCATGGGCATGGGCGGTCACGATTTCGAGAATCTGTGCGCCTTCGACGAACCCCGACAGGGCCTGGCGGGTCTCCTCGGGCAGCGAACCGAAATCGTTTACTACGCGCTCTTGTTCAGCCATCGTCATCGTCATTGACTCCTTGGGTTTCTTCTTTGAATGAAGCGCCCGTGCGGGCGCATGGCTTTCTCGCCAGCGAGAAAAGGGTTAGAAACGAGCCTCGATGCCCAGCCACAGCGTTCGGGGGATACTCACCGTGCGGTATTCCGTGTGGCTGAGCTCGCCATCCTGATCGAAGAAGGCCTTCGGTCCGGACTCCTGCTCATTGAAGAGATTGCTCGCTTCGAAGCGCACGCGAGTGGTGGGTGAAATCGGATAGCTGCCGGTTAGATCCACCGTGGTCAGCGAATCGAAACGCTTGCGGCTGAACTCGTCCTCTTCCGTGCGCTTGCCGTTATGGCTGGCTGCCAGCGAGAGCTGCATGCCCGAGCGCGGGCTGATCCAGTCGATGCCGGCCGCCACCAGATAGTCCGGCTCGCCGAAGAAGGGCACCTCACGCCCGCTCTGCAGGCGCATGCTGCCGTCGAAGAGGGTCTGGTTGCTCCAGAGGTGCACCCCTTCGAGAAGATCGATGCCCGTCAGCCCCAGGTGGAGGCGTTGCTCCAGCTCCAGACCGCGCAGGGTTCCGCGCTCGATGTTCCTTGGCTGCACGACGTCGCGATTGCCCTCTTGCTCACCGGTGCGGGCGTTGACGATCAGGTCATCGATGTCCTTGTGAAAGAGCGTTGCGGCGAGGAAGGCATCAGGCGTCGACCAGACCAGGCCCAGATCGCTGTTGACGCTGGTGGAAGAGGCAAGCTCGGGATTGCCGACGATGATCTCGCGGCCCCTTTGCACGCGGGAGGGCGTGATCTGGTCCAACTGCGGTCGGTTCTGCGTGCGCGAAACGGCGCCGTGCAGAGTGAACTCCGGGCTTAGCTGCCAGGCGGCGTGCAGGCTGGGCCCGACATGAAGGTTGTCGCTGCCTTGATGGACGCTCCCCCCTTCACCATCGTTGCTGCGTGCGGTCAGGCGATAATCTTCGATACGAACGCCAGGCTCTACACGAAGCCGATCGTCGAAGAACAGGAACTGCTGGCGCAGCCAGCCGGCGAGATAGTCTTCCCGCAGGGAATACTCGTCGCCACTTCCCGGCTCCCTGGCTTCGCCGTTTTCGATGACCGTTTTGGTTCCATCGCGCTCGTTGCGACGAGCCTGTACACCGAACTCCGCCTTGCCCAGGCCGGCAGCGTCCCATGAATAGGACAGCGCACTGCGAAGCTCCAGCATATCGTCGGTGAGTTCATCGCTGGTCCGGGTCACGGACTGATCACGCAAATCACCGTTGGCGTGGTAGCGCAACCGCACTTCATCCATGCTGCCATTCTGGTCGCTGCGGAAGGCCGACACTCTCCCTTCGGTCTGCCATTGCTCGCCGAGTTCGTGCTCCCAGCGGAAGTTACCGCCGTAAGTCCGAGTGCTGTCCTCTCCCGAACGAAAACGGTTGTCCTGGCGTCCGTTGGCCTCGGTGGTGCGGCGCTCATCCTGAACGCTGAGAGACTCCGCCATCAGCAAGGGCTCGACTTCGAGGTAGGTGCGATCCAAGGTCCAGCCGAACTTGGTGAAGGCGCTGACCCGGTTGACGTCCTTGCGGTCGCTCCTCTCGAACAGCTCGCGGAAGCTGCCGTCGGCGTTCTCCTCGACGGCTCGGTGAGCGCGCCGATGCGGCACGCCGTTGATATCCAGCCCGCCTAGCATGCTGAAGTCGTCAGTCACGGGTCCGCCGGCCCAGATACTGGCACGGCCGGCAAACATGCCCTCACCGTCTCCCTCATTGATCTGCCCGCCCATGACCTGGGCCCGGCCTTCGAACTGCTCGGGCGCGCGCCGGTAGCGGATGGAGACACGTCCGCCTATCCCGTCGTGCTCGATGTCGGCAGTCGGGTTGCGAATGACCCGAACCTCATCGACGAGACTGGTGGCCACCGTACCCAGCGACAGGTTGCGCCAGCGATTGCTGCCGGGGATGTTGACCCCATCCAGCTCGACGCGAGTGAACTCCTTGTCGAGCCCCCTGACCCTGACCTCCTGCTTCTCGGCCGGCGAGGTGGAGAACATGCCCGGCATGCGATCCAATGCCTTGCCGATATGCTCGTCGGGGAAGCGCTGCATTTGCTCGCTGCCAAGAATCAGGTCCGGACGCAGGGAGTGCAGCCGCTTCTCCTCGTTGGCGTGGATTTCTTCGTAGACATTCAGTCGATGGCCTTCGACGAGCACGGTGGAAAGCTCGACGACATCGCTGCGCAATGCAGGACGCAAGGTCACGCTATCAGGCCCGGTGAAGCGGTGGCTCAATCCACTGCCGGCCAGAATTGCTCGCAGCGCTTCGCTGACGGTGTAGTCGCCGCTCAGCCCCTGGCTGGTCTTGCCTTGGGTGAGATCAGGATCGAAGGTCAATGCCAGACCTGTCTGCCGCGCCAGGGCATTGAGCGCGGCGGTCATCGAGCCGGCAGGAATGTCGAAGTGCTGGCGTGCCTCGGATTGCATCTGTGTGCCGGCCTGCTAGGCCAGGGCCGGCTGGGCCGTCGCCAGGCCAACGGTCGCCGTCATCGCGGCCGCCAGGCTCAGCAAGCTAGCGGGTCGCTTGGTAATGCGAGAGTGCATGGGCAGTGATCCTCTTGCAGGTTTTTTCCTGGTTCTATGGGTAAAGACGAACCAAACCCGAAGAGGGACAGTGCGAATGAGAATTTTTTCTTTCCGGTCGAGACGGACCGCGTGGGTCAGTACTGGCGAGTGACGCGAACGATGAACGGCGTGTAGCGACTCACCTGGATGGGCTGGCTGGCGGCCAAGGCGTTCAGGGCCCGGTCGAGATCGTCCAGCGGCAGAGTACCGGATACCCGTAGGCCAGCCAGCGCTGCCTCGTCATAGCTCAGCAGCCCTCGCTGGTAGCGGCTCAGGGTGTGCAAAACTTGGGTGAGTGGCTGGTCATCCACTTCCAGTTGCCCCCGAACCCAGGAGGCCTCGGCGTCGGCATCCACGCTTTCGACAGGGCCGAGCTCATGCTGGCTGGCCCGTGCCCGCTGGTTGCGCTCCAGACGCACACACTCCTCGACGACGCGCCAGCACAGCTCCACGCGAGATTCCTGGATCGTCACGCTGAGGTAGGTTTGCCCTGCGCTCTCTAGCCGCTGCGCCGTAAACTGGGTGCCCAGAGCCCTGGCGCGGCCTTCAGGCGTGACCACATCCAGAGGTCGTTCGCTATCCGGCGCAACCGTGACTTGCAGCTCGCCGCCACGCAGGTGAATGACGCGGCGATCGTCACGATAGTCGATGTCCACCGCCGTACCCGTGTTCAACACCAGCTCGCTGCCATCGGC
This sequence comes from Halomonas sp. MCCC 1A11062, assembly GCF_021404355.1. NCBI lineage: Bacteria > Pseudomonadati > Pseudomonadota > Gammaproteobacteria > Oceanospirillales > Halomonadaceae > Halomonas > Halomonas sp. MCCC 1A11062. Next base: position 26,742 of record NZ_JABFTW010000029.1, on the reverse strand, counting down.
AAGAACGACATGCTTGCGCTCGCCCAGGTGGGTGTAATGGTCGGCCAGGAGGTGCATCGGCGAGCCGAGCCCCGAGACCAGCCATCCCAGAGGCAGCAGGGTCAACAGCAATAGCGTCAACGCCGATGCACCCAGCCAGCACCGGCTTAGCCGACGCTCGTCACGAAATGTCCGCTCCAGGGCCGCGCGGCTTCCAGGACGAGCTGCGCATGAGAAGCTCTGCCAGGTGGCGTCCATGGCCTGCCAGGCTTGCTGATGGTCGGGGTGGGAGAACAACCAATACTCGAAGGCATCGCTGTCGCCGGGAAGCGGCTCCTCCAGCCTTATGCGCCATTCCGCCGCTGCTTGCAGAGCAAGCTCATAGCGCTCGGCATCGGCGTCGGGCAAAGCGGAATGGCAAAGATCTCGAGGCGGCCGACTCATGGCAAGGCAGGGCAGTGAGCGGCTGAGGATGGAGAATGCAGGGCCTTGTGGCAGTGCAGCAGGGCCTGGGCCATGTACTTCTTGACCATACTGATGGAGACGCCCAGTTCATCGGCAATCTCCCCCTGGGCCATGCCGTCCAGCCGGCTCATCAGAAAAGCGCGACGGGGCTTGTCCGGCAACTCCTGGACCAACCGGGCCACCCACTCAAGAAGGTCCAGCCACTCGTTGACCTCTTCTGCGGAAGGCGCATGCAGATGTTCCTGGGCGAATGCCGTCTGAACCTCTAGCCAGGCCTGCTCCAGCCGCGCCCGGCGACTGTCATCGATGATCAGGCGAGTCGCGATACGGGTGAGAAACGCACGGGGTTGATCGAGCTTTTCTACGGGTGGGCGCACCAGCACGCGGAGAAAACTCTCCTGGGCAAAGTCCGCCGCCCGCTCTGGGCAGCCAATGCGACGATGCAACCAGCCTTGCAACCAGCCATGATGGTCATGGTAGAAGCTCTCGATAGAATAGGCGGTGCGCGGGCTGGCCATGGAAGACCCCAGATGAAAAAGATTGTGATAATTATTCGCATTCTATTGCGGCGCCAGCCGCGAATCAAGATCGTGTCTCACAGCAAAAACGGCGCTTGAATGCTGACTGCCCTTGCCACCCTGCTCTCCCACTACAAGCGCCACCCCGGCCAGCTCGCCATGCTGCTGCTCGGGCTGTGGGTCGCCAGCGCCCTGTGGAGCGGCGTGCAGGCGATCAACGCCTCGGCCCGCGACAGCTACGCCCGCGCCGAGGCGCTGTTCACCACCGGGCTCGACCGCCTGGAGCGCCGCGACGACGAGCCGCTGACCCGCGACGACTACCTGCGCCTGCGCCGCGCCGGCCTGCCCGTCTCACCGCTGCTGGAGGGCACACTGGAGGCGCCAGACGGCACCCGGCTGACGGTGATCGGCATCGAGCCCTTCACCCTGCCCGGCGACAGCGACTTCGCCGCGGCAGGCTCAGCCGGAGAGCTCACCGAATTTCTCACCCCGCCGTGGCAGACCCGTGTCGCCCCGGATACCCTGCCGGCGCTGGGCCTGAGCCACCGCGAGGCCCCCGGCGCCGAGCCGCGTCTGGCCGAGGCCCAGTTGCCGCCGCTGACTCTGGCCCCCATGCTGCCACCCGATACCCTGGTGATGGACATCGCCGCCGCCGCGGCGCTGCTGGGCAGCGGCGAGCGAATCACCCGTCTGGTCGCCGCCCCCGAGGCGCTCGAACAGGCCCCGGAAGGGCTGGTACTGACCCGAGCGGCCACGCTGGTCTCGCCCGGCCAGCTGACCGAGAGCTTCCACCTCAATCTCACCGCCATGGCGCTGCTGGCCCTGGCGGTGGGGCTGTTCATCGTGCAGGCGGCGCTGGGCCTGGCTCTGGAGCAGCGCCTGGGGCTGCTGCGTACGCTGCGGGCGCTGGGTGTGTCGGGGCGCGGGCTGGTCGGCCTGCTCGCCTTGGAGCTGTTGCTGCTGGGCAGCATCGGCGCCCTGGCCGGCATCGTCAGCGGCGTGTGGCTTGCCCGGGTGCTGCAACCCGACGTGGCGGCCACCCTGGGCAGCCTGTACGGGGCCGACGTGGCGGTTGCCCTCAACCTGCCTTGGCACTACTGGCTCGGTGGGCTCGCCGTGACTCTGGGCGGGCTGCTGCTGGCCGGCAGCGGCGTACTATGGCGGGCGGCCCGCTTGAGCGTACTCGGGTTGGGTCAGGCCCAGGCCTGGCGTGCCGGCTTCCATCGCCAGCTGCGATTCATGGGCATGGCGGGTGGCATCGTGGCCTTGGTGGGCTTGGCGCTATGGGTGTGGCTCGCCTGGCAGCCGCCGGGCGAGGGGCTGCTGGCCGGCTTCGGTCTGGTCGCCGCGCTGCTGCTGGCCAGCGCCCTGTGGCTGCCGCCGCTGATCGCCCTGCTGCTGGCCGGGCTCGGCCGCCTGCTGCAGCGCCGCCCCCTGGCCCAGTGGGCGCTGGCCGACATGCAGCTGCAGATGCCACGGCTGGCGCTGGCGATGATGGCGCTGCTGATCGCGCTCTCCGCCAACCTGGGCGTGAGCAGCATGGTCGGCGGCTTTCGCCTGACCTTTCTCGACTGGCTCGACCAGCGCCTGGTGGCGGACTTCTACCTGCGCCCGCCCGCCGAGCAGCACGACGACATCCACGCCTGGCTGGCCGAAAGCGCCGAGGTCGCCGAGCTGCTGCCCACCCGTCGCAGCGAGGCCACGCTGGTTGCCGTGGAACGGGGCGGAGATGCGCACAATGGAGACGAGCGCGAACGGGCCCTGCCGGTAGGCGTCTACGGCATCACCCCCGGCACGACGCTGCTGCCGAGCTGGCCGCTGCTGGCGACCGAGGCCGGCCGCGATGCCGCCTGGCAGGCCTTCGCCGCGGGCGAGGCGGCCTTCGTCAATGAGCAGCTCGCCATCGCCGAGGGGCTCGCCCCGGGCGATAGAATCACCCTGACGGCGCCCGGAGGAGAAGCGATGCTGCCGGTGGCCGCCGTCTACCCCGACTACGGCAATACCCGCGGCGAGGTGCTGCTGGCCACGCCGGAGCTTGCCAGCCGCTTCACCGCCCCGCCGGGCTCCATCGGCATCGTGCTGGCCCCGGGCGGCGACGGATCCGCGCTGCGGGCCGGCTTGCGCCAGCGCTTCGCCATTGGCGGCGACGAGCTGGTAGACCAGCGCGAGGTGAAACGCATCGCCACCGGCATCTTCGAGCGCACCTTCACCATCACCCGGGCGCTCTCCGCGCTGACACTGGCGGTGGCCGCCCTGGCGCTGCTGGCGAGCCTGCTGGCCCAGGCCCGGGAGCGCCGCCATCAGCTGGCGCCACTGTGGGCGCTGGGCGTGCCACGCAGGAAGCTGGTGACGGTGCAGCTGGCCCAGCTCGGCGGTTCGGCCTTCGTCGTCGGCGCCCTGGCGCTACCGCTGGGCACGCTGCTGGCCCTGGGGCTGGTGGCGGTGATCAACGTGGCGGCCTTCGGCTGGCGCCTGCCGCTGTACGTATTCCCCGCAGAAATGGCGCTTACGCTAGCCACCGCAGTGGGCGTGGCGCTGGTCGCTGCCGCCGTGCCGGCCACCAAGCTGTGGCGCACGCCGCCACGCGCATTGCTGGCGGAGGACTCGACATGAAGCGCAGCGTCGCATTGATCACGCTACTGGCCATGTTCACGCTCGCGGGCTGCGCCGAAGAGCCGCCGCCCAACGAGACCGCCGGCTTTGCCGGGCTGGGTCAGGAGGCCGGCGACTTCGCCCAGGCTCACGACGGCATCCGCCTGAGTTTCCCCGAGGACCACGCCGCCCACCCGGACTACCGCATCGAGTGGTGGTACCTCACCGCCAACCTCGAGGACGAGGACGGCGAGCCGCTGGGCCTGCAGTGGACGCTATTCCGCCAGGCGCTGACTGAACCCAAAGAGCCGCCACCGAACGAGCGCCCCGAGCCCGGCCCCTGGGCCGCAGACCAGCTGTGGATGGCACACATGGCAGTCTCCCAGGGGGAGACCCACCGGGTGGCGGAGCGCTTCGCCCGCAGCCACTCCGGGCAGGACGACGGACAGGCGGGCGCGGTGGCCGAGCCTTTCCGCGCCTGGATCGATCACTGGCAGTTGGCCACTCGCGTCGATACCTCAGACGAGCCGGGCGACACCTTCACCGAGCTACAGCTGACGGCCCACCAGGGCGACGCCCACGGCGGCTTCGGCTACGACCTGACCCTCGTCGCCGAGGGGCCGCTGGTGCTGCACGGCGCGGAAGGCTTCAGCCAGAAATCTGCCGACGGCCAGGGTTCCATGTACTACAGCCAGCCGTTCTGGCGAGTGGAAGGCGAGGTCACCCTGGACGGCGAGACCCGAGCGGTGAGCGGGCGCGGCTGGCTCGACCGTGAGTGGAGCAGCCAGCTGCTGAGCCCCGAGCAGCAGGGTTGGGACTGGTTCTCGCTGCACCTGGCGAGCGGCCACAAGCTGATGGCCTTCCAACTGCGCGGGGGCGGCGCCGACGGCAGCGACTACCGTTCGGGCACCTGGATCAGTCCCGAGGGCGAGCCCACCGCGCTGGCCCCGGACGAGATCGCCATGACGCCGCTGGCCACCCGACGCGTGGCGGGGCGCGAAGTGCCGACCCGCTGGCACCTGGAGATTCCCCGCGCCGAACTCGACCTGATCGTCGAGGCGCCCCACGCCGAGCGCTGGATGGAGACCAGCGTGGCCTACTGGGAAGGCGAAGTGATCGCCCGGGATGCCGCCAGCGGCGAAGATGGGGGTGATGAGAGAGGCATCGGGTATCTGGAAATGACCGGCTATTGAGGCTGCGCGAGGAGAGACCATGAACCTGCTGGATGCCATGACCGCCTTCGTGCGGGTCGCCGAACTCGGCAGCTACACCCGCGCGGCGGAAACGCTGGACCTGTCGCGTACGCGCATCTCGCGCCTGATCATGGAGCTCGAGAGCCACCTGGGCGTGCGCCTGCTGCAGCGTACCACCCGGCGCCTGCACCTCACCGAGGCCGGCGAGAGCTACCTGGCCAGCGCCCAGGGCATTCTGCAAGCGCTGGAAGAGGCCGAAGCCGAGCTGGGCGCCGGCAGCACCGAGGTGTGCGGCCGGCTGCGGGTCAACGGTCCGATGTCCTTCGGCATGCGCTATCTCTCGCCGCTGATCGCGCGCTTCATGGTCGAGCATCCTGCGCTGGAGGTACGCCTCGACCTCAACGACCGCCGCGTGGATCTGCTGGAAGAGGGCTACGATCTGGCCATCCGCATCGGCAGCCTGCCCGACTCCAGTCTGGTAGCACGGCGCCTGGCGCGCTGCCGCCTGGTGCCGTGCGCCTCGCCCGAGTATCTGGCCCGCTACGGCGAGCCACAGACCCTCGAGGAGCTGACCGAGCACCGCTGCCTGCGTTATCGCACCACCGGCGGCAGCGAATGGCAGTTCGGCGGGCAGCGCCTTACGGTTCACGGGCCGCTGGAGAGCAACAACGGCGACGTGCTGACCCATGCCGCCGAGGCCGGACTGGGCATCGCCCATCAGCCGAGCTTTCTGATCACCGAGAGCATCCTCGAGGGTCGTCTGATACCGCTGCTGCAACACGAGGAGCCGGTCACCCTGGGGATCTACGGCGTCTACCCGGCACGCCGCCACCTGCCGGCCAAGGTCGAGCGGCTGCTCGACTATCTTGCCGAGGCCTGGGGCGACCCTCCCGAATGGGAGCGGGAGATGGGATTGTCGCCTCTTGCGCAATAAAGTTGTTCGCCATTGAGTGATTATCCCGAGCAAAGCACAGCGTAGAGTGAAGGCATCCCTGACAACAACGGAGTCCTTCCCATGCAAACCACCACTATCCCGCTTGCCGCTTCACCGGCTCAAGCTCAAGCCCAGTCTCAAAACCAGGCCCATGCCACTGCCCTGCTACGCGTGTCGCTCGGTGTTATGGCCCTGGCCCACGGCCTGCTCAAGGTGTTCGTCTTCACCGTGCCCGGCACCGTAGGCTACTTCGAGTCGCTCGGTCTACCCGCCTTCATCGCCTACCTGACCATCCTGGCCGAAGTCGGCGGTGGTCTGGCGCTGGTGCTCGGTATCTACACCCGCTGGGTGAGCCTGGCCCTGGTACCCATCCTGCTCGGTGCCGCCTGGGCACATATCGGCAATGGCTGGGTCTTCTCCAACCCGGGCGGCGGCTGGGAATTCCCGGTATTCTGGGCCATCGCCCTGCTGGTCCAGGCCGGCCTTGGCAGCGGTAGCCTGGTCGTCAGCCGCCGCTTCGCCTGACCTCTCTGCCTGCTAGCCCTCTGCCTGGCGTCGCCCCGCGGCGCCAGGCATCGAGGAGCTTTTTCAAGGCGCTTTTTCAAGGAGCTATGCCATGTTGCCCAGCCTGTTCATTTCCCACGGCTCGCCCATGCTGGCCCTCACCCCGGGGCCGGCCCACGACTTCCTACGTGAGTTCGGCGCCGGACTTTCACCCAAAGCCATCGTGGTGGTCTCGGCCCACTGGGCCAGCGAGCGCCTGCTGGTGAGCGTCAGCCAGCGGCCCGAGACCATCCACGATTTCGGCGGCTTTCCCCGCGAGCTCTACGAGTGCCAGTACCCGGCGCCGGGCGCCCCCGAGCTGGCCCTGCGCCTGGCCCGCACGCTCAACGCCGTACCGGTTGAGCGGGGCCTGGATCACGGCGCCTGGGTGCCGCTGTCGCTGATGTTTCCCGCCGCCGACGTGCCGGTGGTGTCGTTGTCGCTGCCGGTGACCTGGTCGAATCAGGCGCTGATCAATATCGGCACAACACTGGCAGTGTTGCGTGAAGAGGGCGTACTGGTGGTCGGCTCAGGCAGCCTGACCCACAACCTCAGCGAGATGCAGGTACAGGGCGCACCGACGCCGGCCTGGGTTGGTGAGTTCACCGATTGGGTACACGACAAGCTGACCGGCGGAGAACGCGACGCACTGCTGGCGTGGGAAACCGCGCCTCAGGCCCGCCGCAACCACCCCACACCGGAGCACTTCCAGCCGCTGCTAGTGGCGCTGGGCGCCGGCGGCGAGGCCAGTCGCCTGCACCACAGCGTGGAGCATGGGGTGCTGGCCATGGATGTCTACGCTTTCAGCTAGCTTCAGGCGCAACCTGAAATTCGCCCTGATGGCGCGCCCGGAAATGCTGCTCCCCCGGCGCCACATCGTTGCGCACCGCCGCCAGCAGTGCGGCGTCCAGGCTGGGGTCGTCGAGCGAAAGCAGACCGCACTGCGACAGTGCCCGACGCAGTCCCACCTGCTCATCGATGCGTTCGAACATCACCCGCACGCAGCAAGGCATGCGCTCGCTGTTGTCCGCCACGCCGAGCCTGAGCCCGGTCAGCCGTGTCACCTGGCTCTGGAAGGTCGGAAACAGGATGGTATGCGTGACTTCGTAGCCATTGAGGGTTTCATGATCGGTCAGGAAGATGCGGTCGGCGAGTTTGACCGCGACCCCCGTATAGCGATTGTGGCAAGGTCGAGCCTGATTCGCCCCCTGCATGCGTTCGGTACGCTGGTAGACGATGCCGCTCTCCCGCTCCTCCAGACATACCAGCGTGCGAATGATGTGCCCGGGCTGGGCCATCGAGTGGTAGTACTCGAAGTAGCGCCCCAGATAGCGGGACATGCCCTCACGCCCACGCTGCAGTAAGGCATCCGGCCACTCGACTCCTCCCTGGCGTGTCGACTCGGTCGGCAGCCGCCCCGCCTGCACCAGAGAAACGAAGTTTTCGTGGGGCAAGTAGAGCTCGTGCTCTTCCACACCAAAGAACGCACACAGACGACGCATGGCGGCATGCCGAGGCCGATAGCGTCCGCTCAGATAGCGGTTGAACTGGGCGCGATTGATATCCAGCCGACGGCATACCTCGGCAATGGAAGGGTAATAGCTGCACAACAGCCTGAGGTTGGCGACGAAGTCGTCGTGCATGTGGGCTCCCGGTGCGCCAGACGGGATGGTGCACTCTGGCGCACTTACTTTCGCAGAAAGTGCACTAGAGTGCAACGTAGCGCCAAATCCCACCACAGCTCACAGTTGTTTCAATCGACAGTCGTTGCAATCGATACATGGCTTTTACGGCTTTCCAACCTCCCGTTACCGAATCGGCGCTCAAACAACAACATGTCCGAGAATCCCATATCGTTACGCATGAATTTCTGGTCCGGCCTGGGCGTCGCCGCCCTCGCGGTGCTGCTGCTCACCTGGGTCGTGCCCACCTACGGCGGCCGCGGCTTCGCCGTCGGCATGCATCCCCGCACCCTGGCCACGCTCGGCGCCTGGGTCATGCTGGGCTGTGCCCTGGCCCTGGCGCTGCTCAGCGCCATTGCGCTGATTCGCCAGCGCCTGCCGTTCTTCCGCCTGCCCGAGCTGGGGCATCTGTGGCATCAGACCTGGCCGTTTCTCTTCGTGCTGGGCTTCATCGTGCTGGTGGATCGCTTTCCGCTGACCTGGGTGGCGCCGTTCATGATCGGTTCGCTGCTGCTGTTGCTGGGCGAGCGTCGCTGGCATGTGGTGCTGCTGACGGCGGTGATTCCCGCCCTCGGGCTGTATGGGCTGACGGCGCATCTGATGCGCATCGGGGTGGTGTGAGATGATCGGGTTCGAGGCCATTCTGTCGTCCTTCGCCGCGGCGCTGCACTATGAGTCGATCGCGATCATTCTCGGCGGGGTGCTGCTGGGCTATATCGTGGGGGTGATCCCGGGGCTGAACCGGGCGGTGGCGATCGCCATCGCCATTCCGTTGACGTTTTACATGTCGGCCTATGCGGCCATCGCCTTTCTGATCGGGTTGTCCAAGGGCACTGCGGCGGGCAGTGCGGTGTCGGCGATTCTGCTCAATACGCCGGGGGAGCCGTCGTCGGCGGCGACCTGTCTGGATGGCTTTCCGATGGCGCGGGCGGGCAAGCCGCGCAAGGCGCTGAAGGTGGGCTTGCTGGCGTCGGTGGTGGGCGATCTGCTGGCGACGCTGCTGTTGATTGCGGTGGCGATTCCGTTTGCGTCGGTGGCGCTGCGCTTCGGGCCGTATGAGCTGGCGGCGATTCTGATCTTTGCGCTGGTGTTCATCGCCGGCATGGCGGGGGGCTCGTTCCTCAAGGGACTGGCGGCCGGCGGCATGGGGGTGATCCTGGGCACCGTGGGCCTCGATCCGGAGACCGGGGCGGCGCGCTTGACCTTCGGGTATGCCGAGCTGATGGAGGGGGTGCCGATCCTGCCGCTGGTGATCGGTACGCTGGCGCTGGCCGAGATGTTCGTGCAGTTGGATGAGTATCGCCGCAACAAGGGCGCCAGCGTGATCAAGCTGAGCCACGACAAGGCGGACGATCTCTCCTTCAAGGAGTTCAAGGCCACGCTGCCGACGGTGTTCAAGAGTACCGGGGTGGGGGCGTTCGTGGGGGCCTTGCCGGGGCTGGGGCCGTCGGTGGGGGCGTTCATGGCCTATGGCCTGGCCAAGCGCAGTGCCAAGGATCCGGACAGTTTCGGCAAGGGCAATCCCAACGGGATCGCGGCCGCCGAGGCGGCGGACAATGCGGTGATCCCGGCCAGCTACATTCCGCTGTTCGGCCTGGGCATTCCGGGCAGCGTCTCCGCCGCGCTGCTGGTCGGGGCGTTCATGATCCACGGCATCCAGGTGGGGCCGCTGATGCTGCGCGACCATCCCGAGATGCTGTTCACGCTGTTCTCGGGGATGATCGTGGCGAGCCTGCTGATGCTGGCGGTGGGCTGGTACGGCCTGCGTATCTTCGCCAAGGTCACCAGCGTGCCGCCGCACATCGTGATCCCGGTGGTGATCTTCCTGTGCCTGGCGGGCATTCAGGTGCAGGGCTACGGCACCTTCGGCCTGGTCACGGTGTTCGCCTTCGCCATCTTCGGCTACTTCCTGAAGAAGTTCGACTACTCCTTCGTGACCTTTCTGGTGGCGTTCATCGTCACGCCGATGCTGGAGATGAACCTGCGCCAGGCGGTGATTCTCTCCGGCGGTGACATCGCCATCCTGCTCAACCGCCCCATCGCCCTGGCCTTCGTCGTCTTCACCGCGCTGATGGCGCTGCACCTGGGCTGGAGCGGCTATCGCCAGTGGCGCCGAAAGCGCCTCAAGGCGTTGGGTAACTGAACCCACAGCCGGCAGCGACCGGCATCACCACACCACACCACACCACAACAAACGCAACCACGAGGTTCCGACTCATGAAAATGAAACTGCTGGGTACTGCCATTCTCTCTTCCGCCATGACCTTCGGCGCAGCCGGCATGGTCCAGGCCGATGACTTCCCGACCAAGCCGGTGACCATGGTGATCGGCTGGGGTGCCGGCGGCAGCACCGACATTCAGGGCCGCGTGCTGGCCGACATCCTCTCCGAGGAGCTCGGCCAGCCGGTCAACGTGGTCAACCAGCCCGGCGCCGGCGGCGGCGTAGCCCTGGCGCGCCTGGCCAACAGCCGCGACGAGGGTTACACCTTCGTTTTCGGCACCTCCATGACCATCACCTTCGGCCCGCTCTCCACCGAAGCCACCTACGAGCTGGACGACTTCCGCTACGTGGCCGGTGTGACCCTCGGCCAGTCGGCCATCGTCACCGGCGAGAACCGCCCCTTCGGCGACAGCTGGGAAGATCTGGTGGAGTATGCCCGCGAGAACCCGGGCATGAGCTATGCCACCCAGACCGCGCTGGACCGCATGATCATCGAGTACATCGCCCAGCAGGAAGGTCTCGATCTGCGCATCGTGCCCACCTCCGGCGGCGCCGGCATGGCACCGCTGATCCTCTCCGGCGACGTCGACTTCGCCTATAGCGGCGGCACCCACTCCGGCTATGCCGAGACCGGCGAGATGCCGGTGCTGCTGAGCCTGGCCGAGGATCGCCTGGTGGCGTTCCCGGATGCCCCCACCCTGCCGGAAGCCGGCTACGACATCAATGCCGCGGAGATCCGCGTCGCCATGGTGCCGCAGAACACCCCCGACGCCCACGTCGAGCGTCTGGCCGAGGCGCTGGAAGCCGCCACCCAGGACCCGCGCTTCATCGAGATCACCGAGGAGCGCATCCTGATGCCGGTGACCTACATCGCGGAAGACGAAGTCACCCAGACCCTGCGCGATCAGGTGGAAGGCTACAAGGCGCTGATCGAAGAGCTCGGCGGCCTGCCCGGCGAGGAGTGATTCTCGCCATGGCCCTGTCGTGACAGGGCCGTTCGAACGCCGACGCCGCCCCACGGGGCGGCGTCGCTGTTTGCATGGGCTGTACGGAATAGGGGGCGAGTTCAGTCGCCCAGCGCCCCCAGGCGGTCGGCCTGAACCACCTCGATCCAGTAGCCGTCCACGTCCTTGACGAAGATGACATCCTTCATCTTGCCCTGATCCGAGCGCTTGACGAATTCGACCTCATTGGCATCGAACCACGCCTCGGCGGCGTCGAGGTCGGGCACCGAAAAGCAGATGTGGCCGAAACCCTGGGGCTGGGCATTGCCGTCGTGATAGGCAAAGTCTTCCTGGCTCTCGGTGCCCCAGTTGTGGGTCAGCTCCAGCAGGCCCGTCTGGCTGAAGGTCCAAACCGTGCGCTCACTCTGGTCCTCCGGCACCTGCTCGGCGTCGTCCAGCCTGGCCAGGAAGTAGAGCGAGAAGTTCATCTCCTCGAAGTCGAGCCGGCGCATGACCCGCATGCCGAACACCCGCGTATAGAAGGCCAGCGCCTGTTGCGGATCCTTCACCCGCAGCATGGTGTGGTTGAGACGAAAGCCCTGCGAATCCGCCGTCGGCGTCTGCACGCCGGGGTGCTGCTCTCCCTTGAAGCTCATGCGTTTCTCCTGTGGTGTCGCTGTCATCTTGCTCGTCATCACCAGGATGATGCGGATCGTTACGACGTTTTTCCAGCCGCAGGCGGCTGTCTTACCCTTCGGATCGCGCTAAAGTAGGAAAAGTACCGCCATGAAGAGCGACCGCCCATGCCGACCTCATCCAGTCTCGAACAGGTAGCGCCAGGGGCCTTTCACAACGCCGTTGGGCATTTGCTGCGCCATCTGACCTGGCTGCTGGCGCTGACCCTGCTGGCCGGCTGCGCCAGCCGTGACATTGCCACCCACGACCCGAGCCGCGGCCCGGACGCCCTCTCCATCGAGCGGGCGTTGATCCTGGCCACGGCCAAGAATGCGTTGGGCACCCCTTATCGCTTCGGCGGCAACACCTCGGAAGGGCTCGACTGCTCGGGCCTGGTGGAGATGGCCTACCGCGCGGCAGGCATTCAGGTGCCGCGCACCGCCGACGAACAGTTCCGTGCTCTGCCGTCGGTGCGCCAGGCCCAGCCCGGCGACCTGCTGTTCTTCGGCGACCGGCGCAAGGCGACCCATGTGGGTATCTACCGCGGCAACGGCCAGATGATTCACGCCCCGGGCAGCGGGCGCGAGGTCACCAGCGTGCCGCTGCATATCGACTACTGGCAGCAACGGTTTCTGGGGGCCGCCGGCCCGGCCCCCTAACAACCTCATCGCTCTGGTAAGATGAGTGGCTTTCCAATCGCATTGGTGATGCCATGCCACTCGATCTATCCCTCTATCTGGTAACCGACCCCGAGCTCTGCGCCCGCCATGGGCTGGTGGAGACCGTGGTGGCTGCGGTGCGTGGCGGGGTCACCGTAGTGCAGCTGCGCGACAAGCACGCCTCCGACGACGAGATGATCGCTCAGGCGCGCCGTCTCAAGGCGGCGCTGGCCGGCAGCGGCGTGCCACTGATCGTCAACGACCGCCTGACGGTGGCGCTGGAAAGCGGCGCCGATGGCCTGCACATGGGGCAGGACGATGGCGACGTGGCGGCGGCCCGCGCCGCCCTGGGCGAGAGCGCCATCCTCGGGCTCTCGGTGCAGAATCACGAGCAGCTTTCGCGCCTCGACCCGGCCGCCCTCGATTATCTAGGCTTCGGCCCGGTATTCGCCACCTCGACCAAGCGCAACCACGCCACCCCGCTCGGCTTCGATGGCCTGGCTGCCCTGGTGGCGGCAAGCCCGCTGCCGGCCGTCGCCATCGGCGGCCTCAAGGCGGAGCATGCCGCAGCGGTGCGTGCCGCGGGAGTCAAAGGGCCGGCGGTGGTATCGGCGATCTGCGGACAGTCGGACGCCGAAGCCGCCGCCAGGGCGTTCTTTGCCTGAAGTCAGAAAAAACCAGGGGTGAAAGAGGTAATGAGCCCGAGGTGAGAGAGCCTGAGATGAGAGAGCCTCAGACGTCGCGGCGCCCCTGTTCGCGGGTATAGCGCTGCATGATCTCCAGGGTTTCCTGGCTGACGTGATGCTCCATGCCTTCGGCATCGATGCGAGCAGTGCGGTCGCTGACGCCGAGGGCGCGCAGGAACTGCAGCACGATGGCATGGCGCTGATGCGACATGGCCGCCATCGCCTCGCCCTTCTCGGTCAGGAACAGCGAACGGTAGGGCTTGCTGGACACCAGCCCCAGTGACTTGAGCCGGGTGACGGTCTTCGACACCGTGGCCTGGCTGACCCCCATACGCGCCGCAATGTCCGTCGAGCGCGCCTCGCCCTGGTGCTCGAGCAGGTCGGCGATCAATTCCACGTAGTCTTCGAGAAGTTCGGTTTCGTGTGCGTTGCGCACGGCAGCGTACTGCTGCGCATGCTGGTCGCTGGGCGGCAGGGCGTCCGCCTTGCACAGGCGATCAGGCGTCACGTCATTCGGCGAGTCGGTCATCGGGCCAATATAGCCAAAGTGCTCATAGGGCAGCAACAGGGCCTCGATAGAGATTTCCTACTACCCTACAAGTTAACCTTGGCTAAAATAGTGTCTATACGCTTACAAACTCACCGCAACGTAACAACCGACCGCTAACGTTCAGCCACCAGAGGAGAGTGATCGATGCCGACCCCCAAGGGCTTCCTGCTGCTCAGCGCGTTTGCTTTCGCCATGTCGACCTCGGCCCAGGCCGAAGAGCCGCCCCTGAAGGTAGCGGCCACTTTTTCCGTGATCGGCGATCTGGTGCGCGATGTGGCGGGTGACGATGCCGATGTCACGGTACTCACGCCGGTGGGCGCCGAGGTCCACGAGTGGGAGCTGATACCGAGCAACTTCATCGCTCTCGAAGAGGCCGATGTGGTGTTCTACAACGGCTACGGCCTCGAGCAGTGGCTCTCTCAGATCAACGCCACGGTAGGCAACGGCGTGCCCGTGGTTGCCCTGGCCGAGGAGAGCGGCTACGCCACCCAGCCGATCGCCACCGGCGAATACGCCGGCGAGGTCGACCCGCACATGTGGATGGACCCACGCGCCGCGGCGGAATATGCACGCGTGATTGCCGAAACGCTGGCCGAGGCCCGGCCCGACGCCGCCGAGGCCTTCCAGGCGCGCGCCGAAGCCCTGCAGGAGTCGCTGCATGCGTTGCATGAGGAGCTGCTGGAGACGCTGGCGATCATTCCCGAGGAGCGGCGTCTGCTCATCACCAGCGAGGCGGCCTTCGTCTACTTTGCCGATGCCTTCGGCTTCGAGCACGACGGCATCTGGGGTACCAACGCCGAGGAAGAGGGTTCGCCGCGTCAGATCATGCGCATCGTCGATCTGATCGAGGAAAAGCAACCGGCCGCCATCTTCTGGGAGAGCACCATTTCCGACCGCCACGTGCGCAGCGTGGCCGACGAGACCGAGGTGGCGATTGCCGGCCCCCTCTACGTCGACTCCCTCAGCGAGCCGGACGCTGCAGCGCCCGATTACGCCAGCATGCTGCGCCACAACGTTGGGCTGTTGCGCGAGGCCCTGGGAGACACACATGAATGACAAGGTGCCGGCGCTCGAGGCACACCGCCTCAGCGCGGCCTATCACCAGCACCCCGTGCTGGAAGACGTCACCCTGGTGCTGCCGCAAGGCGAGTGGACCGCCATCGTGGGCCCCAATGGGGCCGGCAAATCGAGTTTGCTCAAGCTGGTGATCGGTGGCCTCACGCCGCTGCGCGGCGAACTGCGCATTCTCGGCGCAAGCCCAGCCGTGCAGCGCAGGGCCGGCAACATCGCCTACATGGCGCAGCAGGAGCACATGGAGTGGGACTTTCCCATTTCAGTGCGCGAGACGGTGCTGACCGGCCGCTACGGCCTGATGCGCCAGGACCCTTTGTGGCAACGCCTGCTGCCGCGCCACTGGGCCAACCCCAGCCATCGCCAGGCCGTAGAAGCTGCACTGGACGACGTCGACATGGCGGAGCATGCCGAGCGTCCCATCGGCGAGTTGTCCGGCGGCCAGAAGAAGCGTGTGCTGCTGGCCCGCGCGCTGGCACAGCAGGCCAGTATTTTGCTGCTAGACGAGCCACTGGCCGGGGTCGACCCACCCAGTGAGGCGCTGATTCTCGCCACGCTGGAACGGCAGCGCGACGCAGGCCGCACCGTCATCATGGTCACCCATGACATGCCCAGCGCACGTCGCCACGCCGACCGCGTACTGCTGATCAATCGCAAGGTGGTGGGCATGGGCACGCCGGAAGAGATGCTCAGCGACTCCATGCTGGCCCGCCTGGCGGTGGGTACGGCTTCCCGCTCAGCGTACGGAGGTACACGTGCCGCCGCTTGAATTGCTGGCCCAGGTGATCGATGGCTTGATCGCTCTGCTGATGCTGGTGGTGAACCTGCTGCCCGAGCCCCTGGCCGCTCCCTTCGAGTACCGCTTCATGCAGCGTGCCCTGCTCACTTCGGTGCTGGTGGGGGCGATCTGCGGCCTGCTCTCCTGCTACGTCGTGCTGAAGCGCTGGTCGCTGCTGGGCGATGCCATCTCTCATGCAGTGCTGCCTGGCGTGGCCATCGCCTACCTGCTGGGCTGGCCGTTCTTCATCGGCGCCTTCGTCACCGGCGCACTGACCTCGCTGGGCATCGGCGCGCTGGAGCGTCACACCCGGATCAAGGCAGATGCAGCCATGGGACTGATGTTCACCGCCGCCTTTGCGCTGGGCATCGTGATCATCAGCAAGATCGCCACCAGTACCCACCTGATGCATATCCTGTTCGGCAACGTGCTGGGCGTACAGACCACCGCGCTGTTGCTGACCCTGGCGGCGAGCCTGGTGACCGTCCTGACCATCTGGCTTGCCTACCGCCCGCTGCTGCTCTACACCTTCGATCCGCAGCAGGCCCAAGCCCTGGGCTTCAACACCAGCCTCATCCACTACGGTTTGATCCTGTTGCTGACGCTGACCATCGTCGCCAGCCTGGAGACCGTGGGCATCATCCTGGTGGTAGCCATGCTGATCACCCCAGGCGCCACGGCCCACCTGCTCACCGACCGCTTCCCGCTGATGCTGGCGATCTCGGTCACTGTCGGCGTCACTTCCGCCGTGGTGGGCCTGGTGCTGTCGGTATCGCTGGACGTCGCCTCGGGCGGCGCCATCGTGCTGGTCGCCTCGGGACTGTTCCTCATCGCCCTGCTGGCGGCCCCCAAGCATGGCCTGGTGGCGCGCCAGTGGCGACGCTGGCGCCTGAACCGGGTTTAGCTGAATCGGATTAGGCTACGTCTGAAAAGTCGCCGAGCGAAGGCCAGACAAGGCAAAAATCAGCGAAAAGATGGAGTTTGCTTGGTGCAAATGAGTACTTTGAGCTGAGTTTTAACGCCGTATGGCCAAGCGCAGGCAGTTTTCAGGCATAGCCTAGGAGGTGGGGCGGCGCTTCAGGGTAGTCCGGCGATCATGATAGGCGATCGCCAGCCCGCTGCCGATGATCAGCGTACTACCCAGGAAGACCCAGAGATCAGGCATTTCCCCCCAGAACCACCACCCTAGCAACACCGCCCACAGCATGGCCGTGTAATCGAAGGGGGCGGCGATGGCCGCCGGAGCGAAGCGAAAGGCCATGGTGATGCAGGCCGTCGCCCCCACCCCGATCACGCCGGCACCGAGAAACCCCAGCCAATGCCAGGGTTGCGGTTCCTGCCATACCCAGGGCAGGGTCACAGCGGTCAGCACCAGCGGCACCAGGGTGATGTAAAACACCATGGCCCAAAGGTGCTCGGTGGCCCCGTAGCGTCGCGAGGTGATCATCAGCAGTGCATAGAAAACCGCCGCGCCCAGCATGATCAACGCGCCGGGATGGAAACCCTCGCCTCCCGGCCGCACCACCACCATCACACCGACAAAGCCCAACAGCGAAGCCGCCACGACTTGGTAGTCGACCCGTTCACCGAGCAACGGAACCGACAGCAATGTGACGAACAGGGGTGCAGCAAAGGCGATGGCCGTAGCCTCGGCAAGCGGCAACATGGTCAATCCCAGCACGAAGAAGCCCATGGTGCCGGTATAGATCAAACCGCGCACCAGGTGGACCCCGGGCCGACGAGTACGTAGCTTGGTCAACCCACCGCCGTAGTGCGCCAGCACGGCGATCAACGGCAGCGAGACCAGGGTACGGAAGAAGATGATCTGCAGCGGCGAGTGCACCTCGCCAAGCCACTTGGCAATGGCATCGCCGATGGCCAGGCAGAGTACGCCGGCACACATGAACAGGATGCCCTTCAATGACGGCGACATGGCCCCTCCCCCCGGCAGGAAAAAACCACCCCGCCGACCAGGATGGGCGGCGGGGCTTGTTGATTACCAACCTAACGGGTGGGGCGCACGGCGGCAAGTGCCATGCCCCAAGATGGCGCATCGGGGTGGGTGGAGGTCGAACCCAGAATGACGCGAGGTCAGGGCATAGTCACGCCATGAACGTTATGTTATAACGAATCATTCTCAGCGTCCGACCGCCTGCATACGCGAGCGTCCTGCAATGTCTACCATCGCTTCGAAGCGGGCGGACCTCGCAGCACGAATGATATGTTATAGGGTTTCACAAGGAGGTGCCATGCAGCCCCATCTCTCTCTCGATACTTCGGCGCACTGGGCATTCGGCCAGGAGATCGAGGTGCTGCCGCGCATTTTCGACGACGACATCACCCTGGCCGTCATGCAGCGACGGCTCGACTCGGCCCTCACCCTGGCCGTGCGCGCCCAGCTCAATGGCTCCCGCTCTCTCGACTGGCACTGGCGCGGCGCACCCGGCCAGGCAATGAAAGAGGATCTCGAGCGTCGGCTCCCCGCCCCTGAGGCCGGCGCAGCCCTGGTGGAAGACGTCGGTCATATCGCCGAGGCCATGGCCTATCTCTTCTCTACCGAGGCCATCGGCATCCGTCTGCGCACGCTGGAGGGCGCCATGTGCCCGCGCTTCCACGTCGACAACCTGGCGGTGCGTCTCGTGACCACCTATGCCGGCCCGGCCAGCGAATGGCTGCCCGAGCATGCCGTCAACCGCGCCGGGCTCGGCGCTCCGCATCCTGACAAGCCCGACATCGTCGCCGATCCCGACGCCATTCGGCAGCTCGCCGTTGGCGATCTGGCTCTGCTCAAGGGCTGTGGCTGGATCGGCAACGAGGAGCGCGGCCTGGTCCACCGCAGCCCGCAGCCCGCTGCGGGCGAACGACGCCTGCTGCTGGCGCTGGACCCGGGCTGACCCCGCTCCACCCGTTACTCAACTCCCTTCTTTCCATCTGAGGAAGCCCCCCGGCAATGACTCCATGCCTTCGTCCCCTCCTGTTTGGCCTGGCCCTGCTGCCACTGGCGGCACAGGCCGATCGCCCACTGGCGGTCGTCGCCCCTTGGGAGATCACCGGCCTCGACCCCTCCACCTCAGGCTATGTGTTCAGCCGCATGCGCGTTGCCGAGACCCTGGTCGACACCGATGCCGATGGCCAACCAGCCCCTGGGCTGGCCAGCGGCTGGCAGGTCTCCGACGACGGCCTGACCTGGCGTTTCGCTCTGCGTGAGGGCGTGACCTTCCACGACGGCAGCCCGCTGACGGCACAGGCCGCGGCCGCGAGCCTCGAGCATGCCCTGGCCAAGCCGGGCATACTCGACTCGGCCCCCATCGTCTCCATCGAAGCCGAAGGCGACGACGTCGTGGTGCGTCTCGACAGCCCCTTCGCACCGCTGCCGGCCCTGCTGGCTCACTCCACCACGCTGATTTTGGCAGCGGATGCCTTCGACGACGAGGGGCGGGCCACCCAAGTGATCGGCACCGGCCCCTATCGAGTCGCATCGGTCGCGCCGCCTCAGCGTCTGACGGTGGAACGCTTCGACGGCTACTGGGGCGAGACACCCGCCATTGGCAACGCCAGCTATCTGGCGGTGGGGCGTGGTGAAACCCGCGCGCTGATGGCCGAGAGCGGCGACGCCGACGTGGTGTTCACACTCGACCCGGCCAGTCGCGCACGGCTGGCACGCCATGATCGCTTGGCGCTGCATGCCGAGCCGCTGCCGCGTACCATCGTGTTCAAGCTCAATGCCGAACACCCCTTCCTCGAGGACGAGCGCGCCCGCCAGGCATTGAGCCTGGCCGTCGACCGTATCGGCATTGCCGCCGGGCTGCTGCGCCACCCCGAGGCCGCTGCGGCCGAGCTGTTCCCGACCAGCCTCGGCCCCTGGCATCTCGGCCTTTCTGTAGAAGAAGCACAGGACGTGGAGCGCGCCCGCGAGCTGCTGGCCGAGCTGGGCTGGGAAGCCAACGGCAGCGGCATGCTCGAGCGCAACGGCCAGCCCTTCCAACTGACCCTGCGCACCTTCTCCGACCGCCCCGAGCTGCCGCTGGTGGCAACAGCCCTGCAGGACCAGTGGCGCGAGCTCGGCGTGGCGCTGGAAGTCGCCGTGGGCAACGCCAGTGATATCCCTTCCGGGCACCGCGACGGCAGCCTTGAGCTGGGTCTGATGGCACGCAACTACGGGCTGGTGCCCGATCCGCTCGGCACCCTGCTCGACGACTTCGGCACCGACCCTGAAACGATGGGCGGCGACTGGGGCGCCATGGGCTGGCGCGACGCGGACGTGGCGGCCTGGCTCGATACCCTGCGCCAGGAGGCCGACATGGATGCCCGCGCCGAACTGGCCGAGCAGGTTGCACGGCGCTTGAACGAGGCGATGCCGGTCGTGCCCGTGGCCTGGTATCAGCAGACGGCCGCGGTGAACGCCAAGCTGGAAGGTTTCTCCATCGACCCGTTGGAGCGCAGCTACCGCATCGACGAGCTGAGGTGGGGGGAATGAGCGAAACGCTGGCAGCGCGATCGACGTCGCGCTGGGCCTCTCGTATGACGACAGGCCTGGGTGGCCTGCTGCTGCAGCGCCTGTTCCAGGCAGGGCTGGTGGCATGGATGGTCGGCACCCTGACCTTCGTGCTGACCCGCTCGCTGCCCGGCGACATGGCCTATCGCATTGCTGCCGGCCGCTATGGACACGATATGGTCAACACCAGCGCCGCCGAGGCGGTACGCGCCGAGCTGGCGCTGGACCAACCGGCGCTGAGCGCCTACTTCGGCTGGTTGTGGGACCTGGTGCAGCTCGATCTGGGCCGTTCGCTAGTCAGCGGTGAACGCGTGGTGACCGAGCTGTGGCATCAGCTCGGCCACTCGCTGGGCCTGGCGACGATGGCCGTGCTGCTCTCGCTACTGCTGGGCCCGCCGCTGGGCCTGCTCGCCGGACTCAAGCCCAACGGCGTGCTGGACCGCGTGAGCGAAGTGGCGGCCAGCGTGCTGCGCGCCCTGCCGCCCTTCGCCGTGGGCCTGATCCTGATCCTGATCTTCTCGGTCAGCCTAGGCTGGTTGCCTGCCGCCGGACATGGTCGCAGCGCACACAGCGTGCTGCCGGCGCTGACCCTGGCGTTGGCGCTGGCCGCCATCTCCAGCCGGGTGGCGCGCAACGCCATGGCCGACGTCTCGCAGTCGGCCTATTACGCCTTCTCGCGCACCAAGGGGCTGGGCGAGCGCCTGAGCTTCATGCGTCATGGCCTGCGCAACGCCGCAGTGCCGGTGGTGGCTTACCTCGGCGTGCAGTTCGTCTACCTGATCGAAGGTGTGGTGGTGGTCGAGACCCTGTTCGCCTGGCCCGGCATCGGCCATGCCCTGGTGCATGCCATCGTGGCCCGCGACGTGCCGATGATTCAAGGTACCGCGCTGGTCATGGGGCTGATGTTCGTCGCGCTCAATACCGTGGTGGACCTGATCTGCTACTGGCTCGACCCCAGGAGGCGCAGCGCATGAACGGCTCGACCCTGACGTCTACCCGCCGCCTTGTCCTGCCGACGCTGAATGGCCGCCAGCGCCTCGGTGCCACACTGCTGGCGCTGCTGCTCGCCTTCGCCTGGCTGGTGCCCTGGCTGTTCGATGCCGATCCTGCACGCCAGCAGCTCACCCGCATCCTGCAGTTGCCTTCGCTGGCCGAGCCGCTCGGCACCGACCACCTCGGCCGTAGCCTGCTGGCGCGGCTGGCAAGCGCCGTGCGTCTGTCGCTGGGCATGGCGCTGCTGAGCGTAGCCAGTGCAGCCATACCGGGCGTGATTCTCGGCGTGATCGCCGGCTGGCGCGGCGGCTGGCTCGACCGCGTGCTGGGCAGCTTGGCCGATGCCTTCCTGGCGTTGCCGGGCCTACTGCTGGTGCTGTTGCTGGTGGCCATCGCTCCAGGCAACTTCTGGGCTCTCTACGTGGGTATCTCACTGGTGCTGTGGATCGAGTACTTCCGCGTGGTGCGCGCCCGCACCCGGGTGCTGGTCGCTTCGCCTCAGCTCGAGGCGAGCCGCCTACTCGGCTTCGGCCCGCTCTACCTGTTCCGCCGCCACCTGTGGCCGGAGCTGGCACCACAGGTGTTGACCCTGGCCGCCTTCGGCGCCGCCAGTGCGATCCTGGCCATGGCCGCGCTGGGCTTCGTCAGCGTCGGTCTGCGCCCGCCCACCGCCGAGCTGGGGCTGATGATGATCGAGCTGCTGCCCTACTACCACGAAGCCCCTTGGGCCATGGCCCAGCCGATCCTGGTGCTGTTCGTGCTGGTACTGAGCCTCAACCTGCTGGCAGGAAGGGATCCACGATGAGTGCGTACTTACTTCAGGCCGAAGACGTCACAATCCAGGGCGAGGGCGTCACCATTGCGCCCTTCTCCTGTTCGCTCGAAGCCGGCAGCCGGCTGACCCTGCTCGGCGAGACCGGCTCGGGCAAGAGCCTGCTCGCTCAGGCGATCATGGGCACGCTGCCCCGCGGCCTGACCGCGCGGGGGCGGCTCGTCATCGACGGCGAGACCTTCGATGCCACCGATGGCAAGTCGCGCCGCGCCCTGTGGGGCCGGCGCCTGGCGCTGCTGCCCCAGGAGCCTTGGCACGCGCTGGACCCAACCATGCGTGCCGTAGCGCAGGTGGCCGAAAGCCACCGCCACGTGGCCGGGCGCGATCGCCGCGCCGCGCTGCAAGCGGCCTGGGCCGACCTGGCCGAGCTGGGTCTGGCCGAGGCCGGCGGCAAGCTGCCCGGCGAACTCTCCGGCGGCATGGCACAGCGCGTGGCCTTTGCCGCCGCCAGTGCCGGCGGAGCACCCATCGTTATCGCCGACGAACCGACCAAGGGACTCGATGCGCCGCGCCGCGATGCCGTGGTCGAGCTGCTGGCTCGCACGCCCGAGAGCGGCGGCGTTCTGATCACCATCACTCACGACATCGACGTGGCCCGCCGCCTGGGTGGGGAAGTGGTGATCCTGCGCCAGGGGCAGGTGGTCGAGCGCGGACCTTCCCAGCAAGTGCTCACTCACCCCCAAAGCGAGTACGGGCAGGAGTTGCTGGGTGCCGAGCCCAGCCGCTGGCCACGCCCGGCGCCGCTCGGAGAAACGGCCCAGGCACCGGTGGTGAGCGCCACCGACCTGGCCAAGGCCCGCGGCGGCCGCGAGCTGTTTCGCGAACTCTCCCTCACGGTGCGCCCCGGCGAGATCGTCGGCGTGGTCGGTCCCTCCGGCTGCGGCAAGAGTACCCTCGGTGACATGCTGCTCGGCGTGACGCGCGCCGACGACGGCAAGATCCAGCGCGCGACAGGGCATCCGCTCGGCTTTCAGAAGCTCTATCAGGACCCGCCGGCGGCCTTCTCGCCCCACTGGCGGCTCTCTCGCCTGCTCGACGACCTGGTACGCCGCCACCGCCTGGATCGCAGTGTCATCCCACCGTTGATGGCACGCCTTGGGCTCGATGAGCGCCTGCTGGAACGGCACCCCGGCGAGATCTCGGGCGGCGAACTGCAACGCTTTGCCATCCTGCGGGTGCTGCTGCTCGAGCCGTGCTTCCTGTTCGCCGACGAGCCGACCTCACGCCTCGACCCCATTACCCAGCGCAGCACCCTGGCGCTACTGGTGGAGCTGGCTCGCGAACGACGCTGCGGGGTAATGCTGGTGAGCCACGACCCAGCGCTGATCGGGCGCATCTGCGATCGCCGAATCTCGCTGGGCGGGGAGCCAGTGAGCGAGGTCCGCCAGACGCTCGATCCGGCCCTGGCCTGAAGGCAGCTCGCAAGACAGCACCCTCTAAACGTCTAAACGACATCGCCCCGCACGAGCGGGGCGATGTCGAATCGGCTTGGCAGCCAGGAACGTCAGTAGTGCGCCACCACCATGCAGTCCATCCCCTGGGCGCGCAGGCTGTTGCAGGCGGAGTGGGCATCGCTCTCCTGCAGGTCGACCAGACGTGCGCGGAACACTCGCCGCTCGCCCTCCGACTCCGCTACCGACACCCGCAGGTCGCGCATGAAGCCGGAAAGCTGATCGGCGGCGCGGGTGGCCAGGTGGCGAGCCTGATCCGGGTCGTTGAAGGCACCGACCTGTACCGCCCAGTTGCCCCTACGCGGTATATCGGCCTGATAGGTGTCACGCGGCATATCGGCCTGGTAGGTGATGCGCGGTGTGTCGGCCTGGGCGATCAGGGCACGAATCGGGTCATCGGCGGAGCCCATCTCGACCCCCATCTCCGACTGGAAGGAGAACTGACGCTCGCCGCTCGAGGCTGGCCCAACGGCCTCAGGTGCAGCGGCCAACTGCTGGGCGGAAGGGGACGGGCTCTCCGGCAGATCCATGCTATCGCCCAGCACATCGGCCTGGGCAATCCAGTCGCCGCGCTGCAGCATGGAAAGCCGGGCAAAGCCGCGGTCGAGCAGGTCGGCCATATGCGTGTCGCGCGAGGCGGCGGTGAAGCCACCCATTACCACGGAGACGATACGACGGTCGTTACGGATCGCCGAAGTCGCCACGTTGAACCCGGAGGCGCGGATGAAGCCGGTCTTGAGGCCATCGGCGCCGGCATAGTTGCGCAGCAACCGGTTGTGGCTGGTGTGGGTGGTGCCGCGATAGGAGAAGCTCTGGGTGGAGAAGTAGTGATAGTACTGGGGGAAATCCTGCATCACGCGGATTGACAGCGTGGCCATGTCGCGGGCCGTGGTGACCTGAGCGTTGTCGGGCAGCCCGGAAGCGTTACGGAACACGGTGCTGGTCATGCCCAGCTCGTTGGCACGCTGGGTCATCATGCGGGCGAAACCGGATTCGGTGTTGCCCAGCGCCTCGGCGACCACCACGGCAACGTCGTTGGCCGAACGCACCACCAGCGCCTTGATGGCCTCTTCCGCCGTGATCGTGCTACCCGCCGCGAGCCACAGCTTGGAAGCGGGCATCGAAGCGGCATGGGCCGATACAGGTAACGGCTGGTTCAAGCGTATGGTGCCGTTCTCGAGGGCCTCGAACAGCATGTAAAGTGTCATCATCTTGGTCAGCGAGGCGGGATAGCGCGTCGCATCGGCATTGGCCTGATGCAGCACGTCGCCGCTCTCGACATCTATCACGATGGCCGCATAGCGGGGGTTGGCCTGCGCCGAACCGATCGTCAACAACTGAAGAAAGAGAAAAAAGAAAATGGCCACACCGAGGTAATGTCGGTTGTAGGAGCGCATGACGAACACCTCTGGTTCCCTTTTGATTCCCCGTGGCCCGATTCTAAAGCGGACCTTGCCTCAGTATGGCCGGATAACGAAGCGCTTAACAGCCGGAATAGCGAGTTTTTTTGCATATATACCGGCTGCTTCCATCAAACTTCCGTTTATTAATCAACTGGAATAACAGCCCGTTACCTTTGGGTTGCAGACCCGCTACTCCCAGGCCGGAAAGGGGTCGGGCAAGTCGGCCCACGCCCGATGACCATCCGCCAATACGGCGTCGCTCAGCAGACACTCGTCCAAAGCCTGACGGATACGCGCTTCGTCGAGATTCTGGCCGATGAAGACCAGTTCCTGACGCATGTCGCCGAACGGCTCCTCCCACTGCTCCATGATGTAGCCACGCGTCTCCGGATCCTTGGGCCAGCGAGACTCGGGGACGGCCTTCCAGAACATGCCGGCAAAGCCGTAATGGGCAATGCCACCCGCCTGACTCCACTGACCAGCGTACTGGGGTCGCGTAGCGAGCCAGAAGAAGCCCTTCGAACGCAGCAGCTTGCCGCCGAACCAGTCACCATGCAACAGGGCGTGAAACTTATCGGGATGGAAAGGCCGCCGGGCGCGGTAGACGAAGCTCGAGATGCCGTACTCCTGGGTTTCGGGCACGTGCTCACCGCGCAGCTCCTTGAGCCAGCCCGGGGCGAGCCTGGCCCGTTCGAAGCTGAAGCGACCGGTATCGAGCACCTTGTCGAGCGGCACCCGGCCATGGGCCATGGGTACCAGCTCGGCATCGGGATTGAGCGAGCGCAGTACCGCCTTCAACTCGGCCAGTTGCACTTCGTCGATCAGGTCGGTCTTGCTGATCAGCAGCACGTCGCAGAACTCGATCTGATCCACCAACAGGTCAGCCACGTTGCGCTCGTCCTCCTCGCCCAGGCTCTCGCCCGCCTCGGCGAGGGATTTTGCCTCCTGGTACTGCACCAGGAAATTGGCACCGTCGACCACCGTCACCAGGGTGTCGAGGCGGGCGACACTGGAGAGACTCTGGCCCTGCTCATCCTCGAAGGTGAAGGTCTCCGCCACCGGCAGCGGCTCGGAGATCCCGGTGGACTCGATCACCAGATGATCGAAGCGGCCTTCCCGCGCCAGCCGGCTCACCTCCACCAGCAGGTCCTCACGCAGCGTGCAGCAGATGCAGCCATTGCTCATCTCGACCAGCCGCTCCTCGGCCCGGTTGAGCGTCACCTCGTCATCGGCACTGCCCGGAGCGCCTCGTACCAGGGCCGCATCGATGTTGACCTCGCTCATGTCGTTGACGATCACCGCCACGCGGCGTCCGTCGCGATTGGCCAGGATATGGTTTAGCAGGGTGGTCTTTCCCGCTCCGAGAAAGCCGGAAAGCACGGTAACCGGCAGTGGCTTATGGGACATTACGCGTCTCCTCGCTGCTTGCTGTAGTGATGTTCGCGTTTCTCCTGTCGCTCCTTGGCCTCCAGGCACAGTTCGGCAGTCGGCCTGAGCAACAGTCGAGGCAAGCCGATGGGCTGGCCGGTTTCGGCGCAATAGCCGTAGTCGCCCTCTTCGATACGCCGCAGCGCCTGACGAATCTTGCGCAGCAGCCGCGTCTCGCGGTCGGCCTGGCGTAACAGCAGCCGCAGCTCCTCCTCCACGGCGGCACGATCGAGCTCGTCGCCGCTGCGTTCGTTGTCGGCTATGGCATTGCGCACCTCCACCAAGTGCGCCTCCACTTCGGCCTGTTCGGCAGCCAGCCGGTGCTGGAAAAATGCCAGCTGCTCATCGTTCATGTATGCCTCTTCGGGCATGGCCAGCAGTCGCTGCACCTCGGGATCGGCCGACATGGGCATCCTCTCCTGAAAATAGACGTTATAACATAACAATACTACTTCCCAAGGCAAGCCCTCTACAGCAAGCCGTGTTTGTGCTCCCGATTTCCCATGGATACCAGGCAATTTCTTGCCCGCCGGGCAACTTCTTGCCCGACCCGGGCAACTTATTGCCTAATTAGGCTTAGCAATGATTGGCCAGGAAATCGCTAACACACTGTATAAAAACAGGTTTGAAGGGGATGGCACACATACTGC
>NZ_JABFTW010000028.1:0-53496 GCF_021404355.1 Halomonas sp. MCCC 1A11062 | reverse complement strand
GAGCGACCAGGCCCGCGAACTGGCCAGGCTGGTGCAGCGTTTCAAGATCGAGGAAGCCACGGCGTAGCGGAGGCGAAGCACCCACCCTTGAGAGGCTGCTGGTTCGAGGCTTGCGCGAGGTCGCCATGTTATGCTGGCATGAATCAGCACTTCCCAGGAGAGTGTCGTGTCCTCCGCGCCCCGCAAGAAACTGCCCATCGGGATCCAGACCTTTGCCGATATCCGTGAAGGCGGATACTACTACGTCGACAAGACCCCGGCGATCCACCGCTTGGTGGAGGCGGGCAAGTACTACTTCCTCTCGCGGCCGCGGCGTTTCGGCAAGAGCCTGCTGCTGGATACCCTACGCTGCCTGTTCGAGGGCCGCGAGGCGCTATTCGAAGGGCTCTATATTCACGACAAGTGGGACTGGCAGGTTCGCTATCCGGTAATTCGCCTGAGCTTTGCCGATGGCGTGATGCAGAGCCGCGACGATATCGACAAGCGAATCCGCTATCTATTGCGCCACAATCGAGAGCGGCTACGCATTGACGCGACCCAGGCGGAAGACATACCGGGTGAATTTGCCGACCTGATTCGCGGTGCCCACGAAAAGTATGGCCACCGCGTGGTAGTACTGGTCGACGAGTACGACAAGCCCATTCTCGACAACCTGCTCGAGCCCGAACGGGCCCGCGAGCTGCGCGAGGGATTGAAGAACCTCTACAGCGTGCTCAAGGATGCCGACCCGCACCTGGCCTTCGTGCTGCTTACCGGGGTGTCGAAGTTCAGCAAGGTAAGCCTGTTCTCCGGCCTCAACAATCTCAACGACGTGACGTTGGACGCCCCCTACGCGACCATCTGCGGCTACACCGACGACGACATCGACACGGTATTCGCCCCCGAGCTGCCGGGGCTGGAGCGAAGCCAGATCAAGCACTGGTACAACGGCTATCGCTGGGGCGGGCAGGATGTTACGGCCGTTTACAATCCCTTCGACGTGCTACTGCTGTTCCAGAAGCGTCAGTTCGGCGCCTACTGGTTCGAGAGCGCCACGCCCACCTTTCTGGTGGAAGTGCTCAAGCAGCGCGGGGTGTTCACTCCGGCGCTTACTGCCTGGCACAGCCGACCGGCGCTGCTGAGTCGCTTCGATGTGGATGATATCGCCACCGAAGCGCTGCTGTTTCAGACCGGCTATCTCACCCTGAAAGGGGTACGCGAAGAGGTACCGAATCGCCCCATCTATCGCCTGGGTTTTCCCAATCAGGAAGTGGAAGCCAGCCTCAATGAGGCGCTGTTGCCTGTGCTGGGGCTAAGCGACGATGCACTGGATGAGCTTATTCTCAAGTTGCCCGGCTTGCTCAAGGTAGCGGACATGGCCGGCCTGGAAACCTATTTCAAAGCCCTCTACGCCGGGCTGCCCCACGACTGGTACCGCAACAACCCCATCGCCCGCTACGAAGGTCACTATGCCAGCGTGTTCTACAGCCATTTCGCCGCGCTGGGGGTGAAGGTGACGGTGGAGGACGCCAGCCACCACGGCAAGGTCGACATGACGGTGGATTTCGCCGGGCACCTGTTCCTGTTCGAGTTCAAGGTGGTGGAACAACTGCCCGAGGGCAGCGCTCTCGAGCAGATCAAGGCCAAGGGCTACGCCGACAAGTACCGCGCCCAGGGCAAGCCGATGCATCTGATAGGCGTGGAGTTCTCCCGCGAGCGGCGCCAGATCGTGGCGTTCGAGGTAGAAAACGTACATTGCTGATCAAGAAGTTTGGCAATCGTCAAACTTATTGAACTTTTCTCTCAATCTCTCCTTGCCATTGCCGATAACGTTGTCAGGCAGGCCTCGCCTGTATGCGTCAAGTACAACGATCACGACAGCCACTGCCGACCGGTCGGTCCACGGCAGGGCAGGAGAGCCAGAGATGAATTCCATTACGCTGACACAGTACCCAACAGGTGACGAGACCGAGCCATCGGCCGCGCCGGCATTCGCTTCACAACCACAACGCCGCGAGCGCTTGGGCTTCAGTGCCCGTCTGACGCTGATGATCGTTTCGCTGGTGTTGATTTCGGTAATGCTGGTGGCGGGGCTGGTCTATACCCAGTACCGACAGTCGTTTACTCAGGCTACGGTGAACCAGTTGCAGGGCACCGGCGAAATGATGGCCGGCGCTTTCACGCAGTGGCTGGGCGCGCGCCAGGATGAGATTGGCTACATTGCCGGCCTCGATCCGGTCAGGCAGGTCGAGGTCGAGCCGATTCAGCACCTATTGGCTCGCGTTGCCGAGCAGAGCGGCTACTACGACACGCTGTTCTTCGTTGGCCCGGATGGGGTCGGTGTGGCCGGGGTGAGCTTCGATGGCAGTGCCACGGTGATGTCCGCCGCGGAAGCCGCCGAGTTCCAGGTAGCGGACCGCGCCTGGTTCCGCGAGGCGATTCAGGGCCAGCCGGTGTTCTCCCAGCCGCTGGTATCGCGTGCCACCGGCAACCAGGTGAGCAACGTGGTGGCGCCTGTGTTTGGCGGCAACGGCGAGGTGGTAGGCGTGGTGCGTGGCGCGGTGCGGCTCGACGTATTGTTCGAGCGCATGGCCGAGATGTCCCTCGGCGGAAGCTCCGACACTTACCTGCTGGGGGGAGATGGCATGCCGGTTACCCCCGTGGCAGCGCTGGCCGGGGAGAGCCGCGAGCTGGTTACTCAGGCAGCGACTGCCATCGGCGCCGGCGAGAGCGGTGTGGGTCGCTATACGGACGTTGCCGGCACGCGAGTGATTGGCAGCTATACCTTCCTGCCGCTGCTGCATTGGGGGCTGGTGGTGGAGGTGCCCGAGCGGGAGGCCTTGGCCGAGGTGTCACGGCTGTTCTGGATTCTGGTCGCTATCACGGCGGTGATCGTCTCGGCTGCCGTGCTGGTGAGCCTGGGTGTGGTGCGCTCGGTGGTGAAGACTCTCGGCGGCGACCCCCAGCGTGCCGCTGAGGTGGTGCGTCGCGTAGTGCAGGGCGACCTGACCATGCGGGTACCGGTGAAAGCCGGCGATACCACCAGCCTGCTGGCCCATATGCACGAAATGCAGCAGAAACTGCAGGCAATGATGGGCGACATCCGCCGTACCGCGGAATCGGTCAGCGTGGCGAGCAACGAGATCGCCCAAGGCAATGAGGACCTGGCCAGCCGTACCGAGGAGCAGTCTTCCTCGCTGGTCGAAACGGCTTCTAGCCTCGAGCAGATGACCGCCACCGTTCGGCAGACGGCAGAGTCGTCGACCCAGGCGCGCGAGTTGACCGTCGAACTCGACGAGCAGGCGCGCAGTGCCAGCGGAGTGGGGCAACAGGCGGCGCAGTCCATGGGCAGCATCAAGCAGGCCAATAGGCGCGTCGAGAGCATCGTCGAGGCCATCGACGGCATCGCCTTCCAGACCAATCTGCTGGCGCTCAACGCCTCGGTCGAAGCGGCGCGGGCTGGCGAACACGGTCGTGGTTTCGCCGTGGTGGCTACCGAAGTGCGCAACCTGGCGGGGCGTTGTGCGGCCGAGGCCAGCAAGATCCGCGAGCTGGTCGACTCCAGCGTGGCAAGTGTCGACGAGGGTGAACGGCTGGTCACCACGGCGAGCCAGCAGCTGGCCACCATCGCCGAGGGAGTGAAGCGGGTCTCGAGCTTCATCAGCGAGATCGCCACGGCAGCTACCGAGCAGTCGTCGGGCATCGAGCAGATCAATATGGCGGTCAGCCAGCTCGATGAGGTGACGCAGCAGAACGCTTCCCTGGTAGAGGAGGCCACCGCCGCCAGTCACTCCCTGAGCGACCAGGCCCGCGAGCTGGCCAGGTTGGTGCAGCGTTTCAAGATAGACGAGACGGCGTCGCCCCGGCCAGCGTGAGCTGAGCGGCCACCGCGGAGCGCCCGTTACTCCGCGGTGGCCTGATTCGTTATTTAGTGGGGTTTAGCTCGGTGAGCTTCAGCGTTCGCTGGCTCTTCTCATACTATGCCATGGCCGCTATGGGTTCCTCGGTTTGGAATCGGTTAATATTGAGGTTTTGATCTGCCGGGTGTCCTCTTCTCATGCCGAGTATCGACGTCCTCATTGAGCTTTCCGCTGAGGCCTGCCTGGCGCATTACGAAGGTCGGGTTGGGCAGGTGCTGGCCCATAGCCTGGATGGCCGCCGGGTGGTGTTTCCTGCGGAGGCGCTGCGGCGCGTAGTGACGCGCGATGGCGTACACGGTACCTTTCGGCTCTCATTCTCTCCTGAGGGTCGCTTTCACTCGATTGAACGTTTGAGTCACTTCAATTGAAATAGCGTTGAATCGTTCTCCTGTTTGTCGAATGTCAAACCTTCGCATCTCGTTAGGTTGGATGGGCTCTGATATAACCGCACCAGCAAAATTCGTGCTAATCGGCTCGCCTCGGGTGGCCGCGTACAAGGACGCAACGATGTTTTCCAACAAGACGCGGGGACCTCGCGAATATCAGAACCGCAGCCTGGACGCCCTGGCCGAGCCGCCTGAGGTGGGGCACGAGCTGTTCGTAGGTCTGAGTGCTCTTCGCGATACCCTGAGCAGTCGCCACCATTCGCGGGATTTCGCCTTCGCCCATGCCCGCTACCTGCGCAGCCGCGTGCTGGCGGTAGGGCTCATCTTTGCGCTGCTCTCACCGCTATGGATCGTGGTGGACACCTTGGTGCTGCCGGTCGAGCTGCTGCGCTATACGTTGCTGGGTCGGGCCATTCTGATGCTGGGCTTGGTGGGGGTGCTGGCGCTGGCCTATTTCAGCCGCGAGCGCATCCGTCGCATTCGCTTCAGCGCCGGCATGTTGCTGGCGCTCCCGGCGGCCTTCTACTTGCTGGTGCTGATCGTCCTGCCGTCGGAGCAGTTGGTAAACCTGATTGGCTATGGCTTCATTCCCTTCCTGCTGGTAGCGGCGCTCAGTGTGTTTCCCTTCACGCTGTTGGAATCCTTGGGGGCCGGCATCGCCATGCTGGGTCTGCTGGCCTTCGCGCAGTTGACCGATGGTAGTTGGCTGAGTGGGCAGGGGGTAGAGAGCCTGTGGCTGCTGGCGACCCTGCTCGTGGTGTCGCTGGCGGCCAATCATTTCCAACTCAGCCTGCTGTTACGGCTCTATCGTCAGGCGACCCACGATCCTCTGACCGGACTCTTCAACCGGGGAGCGCTCGAAGTACATCTGAGCAAGGTGCAGACCTGGCAGCGCGAAAGCGAGGGGCAGGGGAGTTTCGGTAACGTGCCCTGTTCGTTGTTGATGCTCGATCTCGATCACTTCAAGCGTATCAACGACAGCTACGGCCACTCGGTCGGCGACAGAGTGCTGTGTCAGTTTGCCGATCTGCTGGTGAGGCAGACGCGTCGGCACGACTGTGTCGCTCGCTATGGTGGCGAGGAGTTCGTCATCATACTGGTGGGCAGCGGCGAAGCCAGGGCGACTGAGGTCGCGGAGCGGATTCGCTATGCCGTGGAGAAGAGCGAATTCACTGACCATGACGGCAAGATCATTGCAGTGTCCACCAGCATTGGCGTGACCCGGCTGCTTCAGGACGAGCCGCCCCAGCAGGCGCTGAAGCGTGCCGATGAGGCGTTGTATCGGGCCAAACGTGAGGGGCGTAACCAGGTCATGGTGGCTAACGATCCTTTGTCCAGCGAGTGACGGGCCCTCAAGTCTTTCAGCCTCCTGCCGATATTCGATTTCATGGAAAGTCGACTAGCGGGGGCCTGATGCCCAACAATTCACAGCAGGTAGCGCTGCATACCTGGTTGCTGCTCGTGCCGCTTCTGCTGCTGGCCATGGGTGGCGTCAATGGCCTGGCGAGCTGGCAGCTTCCGGTTGAGTGGCAGCCGGCCTGGGTCAGCCTGGCGATCATGCTGCTGGTGGGTGCTGGTCTGCTGGCAACGCTGCTGGCTCGAACCAGGACGGCACAGTGCTGCGGGGCGCTTTTGCTGCCATTCGGTCTGTTTGCTCCCCTGCTGACCTGGCTGCCGCCAGGGATGGTCGCAGAGGTGTTTCCTCAGCGCCTCTCACTTTCACCTGCGACCAGCATTGCGGTGTTGATCGTCTCGATCTGTCTCATGGCGGGTATCGGCTCCGCGCGAGGGCGCCACTCCTGGTGGTTCGGTGGGGTGGGGATCGTTCTGGTCGGCGGGCTCAGCATCGTCGCCGGGCTAAGACCCGACCTGCTCAGACCGAGCCCTTGGGGTACCGCCTTTGCCACGCCTTTTACCGCCTTGCCTGCCCTGCTGACGGGTACCGCCATGGTGTTGATGGCGCGCAACCCTTCCGTCTCTCCGGTGCTGAGTCGTGGTGTGGTCGTGGCATTGGCCGGTGGGGTCCTGTCGAGTGGCCTTGTCTGGTATGCGCTGGCCTGGCAGCAGTACGATGCCCGCCAGCAACACGCCGCCGAGTTGCTCACTAACTTCAAGGTCAGTGCGGAACGGGTGGTAGACAGGCAGCAGCGTGAGCTGCAGCGTATGGCGTCACGCTGGGCCGAGTTCGGTGGCTTGCCCCCCGCCACGTTTCGTCGCGTCGAAGCCGATACCTATTTCCATGACATGCCTAGTCTGGTGTCGCTCTACTGGCAGGAAGGGGAGAGCGAGCGGTTTCAATGGGGACGAGAAAGAGAAACGTCGTTTCAGCTGTTGAATTGGCTCGAGCGGCACGACTGGTTGCTGGACTGGCTGGCAGTCGGCGGGGGCTATCCGCGCTGGGTTTTGCCCGATGCCGCGCACCCGGAGCTGGCCATGGTAACGGTACCGCTGGCCCAGCCTGCCCGGGGTAGGCTGGTGGCCGTTCTCGATTTGCGACAGCTGCTGGAGCGGGAAATCCGTTCGTTGGCTACGCCGCTCGTGCTCTCTGTTCGAGGTCAGGGCAGCCTGCTGGTGGCCAACCAAGTCAACGGGGAGATGGCGACGGAGCTTCAGCAAGGCTTTTTGGTACTGCCTGGTGGAGCCACCTTGGGCGTCAAGGTCCAAGGTAATGGTCCCTTCGCGATGTCCAGTCTGGGCGAGGCGATACCCCTGGGGGTGGGGGTGGCGGGGCTCGTGCTGAGCTACCTGCTAGCGTTCAGCCTGGCCATGGCCGATCTGAGCCGCCGCCGTTCACTGGCCCTGGCGCGTACTCAGCGGCACCTGCGGGCTCAACAGCGCGTGCAAACCTTGATTGCCCGCGATCAGCCGTTGGAAGAAACGCTCGGAGCCATTTGCCGCATTGTCGAGGCGCAGGTGCCTGGTGGCATCGTATCGATCATGCTGTGCGACGAGACGCGTCTTTATCTGGATCGAATCTACAGTATCAGCTTGCCTCAAGCATACTGCGACGCGGTCACTGGTACCGCGATAGGACCGAAGAACGGTGCCTGCGGTCGGGCGGCGTATATCCGTGATTTCGTAGTATGTGCCGATATCGCTCATGATCCCAACTGGCGAGGGTTTCATGCCCTTGCCGCCGAGCACGGTCTCAAGGCGTGCTGGTCATATCCCGTGAGTGCCAGCAATTCGGAGGTGTTGGGTACCTTTGCCATCTATTATCGCGAGCCGGGCGAGCCCAGGAAAAGCGACCGGCGCCGCGTGATCGAGGCTGCCGAGCTGGTATCGCTTGCAGTAGAGCGGGAACGCAACCGTGAGGCGCTGAGGGAGAACGAGCAGCGCTACCGCTCGCTATTCACCTATCACCCCGATGCGGTGTTCTCGCTCGATCTGGCAGGACACTTTACGTCGGTCAATGCTGCGTGCAGCAAGATCACGGGCTACGCCATGGAGCAGCTCATCGGCTCCCATTATTCGGTGTTGGTGTTGCCCGAGGATCGTTCGCGTATCCAAGCCTTGTTCCGCAATGCGGACCCGGGCGAGGCCTTCCGCTATTCCGCCACCATTTGCCATCGCGAGGCGCGGGCCGTCTATCTAGATGTGACCAATTTGCCCATCGTCGTCAATGGTAGCGTGATCGGCTTTTACGGTATTGCCAAGGACATGACCGAGCAGCATCGGCGAGAGACGGAGCTGCGTATTCTCCAGCGCAGTGTCGAGGCCAGTATCAACGGCATCGTCATTGCTGATGCCAGGGCAGAGGGAAAGCCGGTCATTTACGTCAACGAGGCGTTCGAGCGCATCACCGGCTATGGACGCGACGAGGTGCTGGGGCGAAGCTGCAGCTTCCTTCAGGGCAGTGAGACGGATCCGGAAGCGGTGGCATCGATGGGCAAGGCGCTGGCCGAGCGGCGCGAGATCAACGTCACGCTGTGCAATTACCGTAAGGATGGTACGCCTTTCTGGAACAATCTCTACTTGGCCCCGGTGCGAGACGGGGAAGGCACGGTAACGCATTTCGTCGGCATTCAGCATGACATCTCCGAGCGCAAGTCCTATGAGGCGAAGCTTTCCTTCCATACCAGCCACGATGCGCTGACGGGGTTGGCCAATCGCTCCCTGTTCGAAGACCACCTTCTGCATGACGTTCAGCTGGCCAAGCGCCATGGCCGCACCCTGGCGGTGCTGTTCGTCGACTTGGACGATTTCAAGCCGATCAACGACAGCCTCGGTCACGAAGTGGGCGATCAGGTGCTGATTCAGGTTGCCCAGCGCCTGGCGGACGAGCTGGATCCCGGTGATACGCTGGCCCGCTTTGGGAGTGACGAATTCGTCATCCTGCTGCCTGAGCTTGCACGTGAGGAGAGTGCCATTCGTCTGGTGGAGCGAATGCTCACCTGCATTCGACGCCCGTTCCGCGTTGCCGAGCATGAGCTTTACATCGGTGCCAGTGTCGGTATCGCCTTTTTGCAGGATGAGCTGGAGAATCCGGTCGAGCTCATCCAGCAAGCCGACATGGCCATGTATCGGGCCAAGCAGAAGGGGCGCAACGCTTGGGAGTGCTTCACCAGCGACATCAACGATGAGGTCAGCGCGCGCATGGCGTTGCGCAACGATCTGCAGGAGGCGATCGAGGCGGAGAACTTCGAACTCCATTACCAGCCCTTGCTCGATGCCCGTAGCGGCAATGTGGTCGGAGTCGAGGCGCTCGTGCGTTGGAAGCACCCCGTCAAGGGGTATCTCTCTCCCGGCCTGTTCATCCCCTTGGCCGAGGATACCGGTCAGATCGGTCCTATCAGTGAATGGGTACTGCGTCAGGCCTGTCGAGACATGTGTCGGCTGGCGGCCGAGGGTTATGGCCAGTATCGCGTTTCGGTCAACCTCTCGCCGCTGCAGTTCCGGCGGCCAAATTTTCTGTCCAACCTGCAGCAGGCGTTACTCGAGACCGGGCTCTCACCGGAATATCTCGAGCTGGAGCTGACCGAGGGTATCCTGATGGCCGACTCGGCCGCCGCCGTCGAAACGCTGCATCGCCTGCGTGACATGGGCGTCGAGGTTTCCATCGACGACTTCGGCACGGGTTTCTCCAGCCTGAGCTATCTCAAACAGTTGCCGATCGGCAAGATCAAGATCGACCGCAGTTTCGTACGCGATATCGCCACCAGCCGTCATGATGGCGCGATCGTCCAGGGCATCATCTCCATGGCGCACCATCTGGGGCTTGCCGTGGTGGCAGAAGGCATCGAAGATGCCGAGCAGCGTGACTTCCTGGCGGCGCATGGCTGCGATGTGTTCCAAGGCTTCTTCTTCGCCCGCCCCATGCCGCTGCAACAGTTGCGTGCTTATCTGGGACAACCGACCGTGACTAGCGAGGGCGATGCACTGCCAGCCAGCAAGCTTTCGTAGACGGAAACGACAATCGTAAGACAACAAATATCAGTGACCCAAGGGTGGAGAGGCGAGGATGGGGCAGCAAGGGGATGAATTCATTCGGGTGGGGAGTCCGAGCGAGATCGAGGTGTTGCTGGATCAAATGATTCAGCCTGGCGGTGCCTCACTGCTGCTCGACAAGCCAGGCAGTGCCCCCATGCCGGTCGTGGTCATGGAGCAGGCGCCACCGGAATCGATGCTCCTCGACATCACGGCGGTGCGTGAGATCGTAGGTGAGCTGAAGCGGGGCATGGGCTTTCGTCTGCTGGGCCAGGTGCATGGAAAGATGATTCGTACGCCCGCGCTCAAGGCCCTACAGGTGGAAACCTTGCAGGGGCGGGTGCAGTGTCAGTGCGATTATCCACACTACTTGGAAGAGATGCAGCGGCGAGAGGCCTACCGTGCCCGGCTGCGGCTGGGTATGGAAGTGGGAGCCATCCTGCGTGCCAGTGAAGGAGTGAGCGATGCTACGGTCCAGGGGGACCTCAAGGATCTCTCGCAGCAGGGGTGTCAACTGGAGCTGCCCTCTTCGGCTGCCGCTCTGCTGGCCGAAGCGGCTTTGGTAGAGATCGAGTTGTGCTTTCCGAATGGCAGTCGTTTTACGGTGCAGGCGGCCCCTCGCCACAAGGTGGCGGACAGCGATCGCCAGACCCTGAGAGTAGGGTTCCAGTTTCACGATTGCAGTGCCGAACAGGAGCGCAAGCTGTGGTTCTTCGTGCGCGAGATCGAACGCGAGTCGTCACGCTATAGCGATGAATCCGACGTAGGGCGGCTTCCCTCGATGCTGTTCCAGAGCCAATCTTCCGGTGCTTCGCCGGCGGTCGGCAGGCGTAACTTGTTGACCTATCCCACTCCCATGGCGCGACGCCTGGCGCGGGTGGCAGGCTATCTCGATGCGCAACTGCTGGAACTGCAGCAGGGCGATGACGTCGACCCGGTGCAGCTCTCCCGGCATGCCGACATGCTGCTCCAACTGGCCGAGGAGGATATCGAGGCGCTGCTATTCGCGACCCGTTGCCTGGGTCAGGAGCCTGTGCTGGTACGCCATGGCCTCGGAGTGGCCGTGCATATGCTGGCCCTGGCCGGTACGAGTTCGGTGCCGCGGGACGTGCGCAAGGCCTTGGCGGCGAGCGCCATGATTCATGACTTGGGTAAGGGGCTGCTGCCGTCAGGCCTGCTTGCTGCCGGTTCGTTCGGGCCGGATGAGCATGCCCAGCTCAAGCCGCATGTCGACTTGCTGGTGCAGAGGCTGGGGCGCTGCCAATGGCTGTCGGAGAAGGTGATGCACGCCGTGGTGGTCAGCGCCAATGAGCGGCTGGATGGCAGCGGATACCCTGCGGGTGTCATGAGTGAGGGGCTTTCAGAACTGGCGCGTATGAGTGCGGTAGTCGATGTGGTGGAT
The DNA here is from genome assembly GCF_021404355.1 of Halomonas sp. MCCC 1A11062. NCBI lineage: Bacteria > Pseudomonadati > Pseudomonadota > Gammaproteobacteria > Oceanospirillales > Halomonadaceae > Halomonas > Halomonas sp. MCCC 1A11062. Next base: position 42,382 of record NZ_JABFTW010000028.1, on the reverse strand, counting down.
GCCATGCGCCGCAACCGTGTCGACCGGCCGGCTTGGCGTATCGATGCAGTATATCGGCACTTGCTCAAGTCGCCCCAACAGTTCGACCCGCGCTGGGTGAAGCGCTATGTGCAGCGCTTCGGGCTGCGCCCGGTCGGCTCCTTGGTGCGTTTCTCCGGCGGTGCGCTGGGCTGGATACAGCGCCTCGATCAGCAGGGCAAACCGTTCCAGGTGCAGTTGACCGACGAAACGGCGCCGCCCGCAGAGACCATGGGCGAGGTGCTGCGCGGCGACGTCGAGTCCCGCCTAGGGGGGATGGTCGAGGAAGTGCCCGTTTCGACCTGACGTATCCATCACTGGCAGGGCTAAAGTTGGCCCATTTTCTGCCGATAGAGGGAAATAACCCCTAGGTCGCGGGCTTTTCACCGGAACCCATGGCGCGAAGCCTGCCAGAATAGCTGCATGAAATAAGGAAGCGTCATGACGACGATAAGCTCCCTGGGCATCGGTTCCGGGCTGGACCTCAACGGCTTGCTCGATCAGCTCAATGCGGCCGAGCGCAAGAAACTCGAGCCGATCAAGCTGCAGCAGAAGAACCATCAGGCCAAGATATCGGCCTATGGCAAGCTGCAGAGTGCGCTGACAAAGCTGCAGGAAGCGGCCGCTAAGCTAAATGACCCGAAGTTCTTCCAGAACGTTTCGAGTAATGTCGTCGGCAGCGGCGTAAAGGCGGCGGCCAAATCGGATGCACCTCCTGGGCGTTACTCGGTCAATGTCGAACAGCTTGCGACCGCCCAAAGCATTGTCGCCAATGGGGTGGAGAGCCGGACCGCTCAGCTTGGCGGTGGGCAGGTCACTTTGACGCTTGGCAATGGTACGACGAAAGAAATCGCAATCGACCCCGCCAAGAGTTCGCTCGATGATATTCGAAAGGCGATCAACGACAGCAAGTCGGGTGTTACGGCGACCATCGTCAACGATGGTTCCGGTACGCCTCATCGCTTGGTGCTAACGTCCAACAAGACCGGTACCGAAGCAGCGGTAACGGCGGAGTTTTCAGGCGCGCTCGCTGACCGGCTAGGCGCCGTGGCCGATGTCACGGTCTCTGCTCAGAACGCCTCGCTGACGGTAAATGGCATTGCCATCACCAGCCAGACCAACCGGGTAGAGGGCGCCATCCAGGGAGTGACCCTGGATCTGGAAGAGAAGACCAAGGATGACGGTAGTGTCACTGTGGTGGTCGAGCGCAACACGCTTGCCATACGAGAGGCGGTGAGCGGCTTCGTCAAATCCTACAACGATTTACGCAAGACGATCGGCGAGCTGACCAGCTTCAATGCCGATACGGGAGCTGCTGGCGAACTACTGGGCGACAGTGCCCTGCGTACCGTCGAGTCGCGTCTGCGCGGGGTGCTGAGTGGTGGAGTAGGGCAAGGCGAACTGCGAATGCTGTCGGATCTAGGGATCACTCTGCAGCGCGACGGCACGCTCAAGCTCGATGAAGAAAAGTTGAGCAGTTTAGTGGCCGAGAACCCCCAGGCGCTGGCTGACTTCTTTTCCGGTGAGAACAAGGCGGGCGGGCTGTCGGGCAAGTTGGGCGAGACCCTGGATCAGGTGTTGCGTGATCGTGGATTGCTTGACAATGCCAAGCGTGGACTTGAGTCGCGCATCACCGGTCTCAAGGATCGCCATGAGCGCATGGAGCGGAGCATCGAGCAGACCATTCAGCGCTACCGGGTGCAGTTCGGTCAGCTCGACGCCATGATCGCCAGCATGAATCAGGTCAGTGATTATCTATTCCAGCAGTTCGATATCATGAATGCCCAGCTTGGGCGTAAGAGATAGGAAGCGTCACGATCGGCCGGACCGTAACGTGATGCTGCAATAATGCAAGTCATGCCACCATAGGAGATTTTTGCCATGACTGTCATGCGAGGGGCAGCCGCTTACGGCCGTGGCGCCGGGGCCTATGCACGGGTCGGTGTAGAGAGTGGCGTGATGTCGGCTTCGCCGCATCAGCTGATCGTGATGCTGTTCGACGGCGCTCAGGGAGCCATCCGCGCGGCTCGCATCCATATGCAAGCCGGCAATACGGCGGAAAAGGGCAAGTCCATCTCCAAGGCATTGGACATCGTCAACAACGGTCTTCTTGCCGCACTGGACACCGAGAAAGGGGGTGAGATCGCCGAGCGACTCGGTTCGCTCTACGATTACATCGGCAGGCTGCTGCTGCTGGCCAACCTGCATAACGATCAGGAAAGTCTCGATCAGGCCGAAAAACTGCTGGATGACATCGCATCGGCATGGCGCGAAATCGGAAGCGCGGGAGCGCAAGGTTGAATGGCAATGTCCACTGCACGCGCTGTCCTCGACGGCTATTCCAAGCTCAGGCGTCAGGTCGCCATCATGCTCGAGCTGGCAAGGGCCGGCGAGTGGGACGCTCTCATCGAGCGTCAGTCGGGCTACCTGCAGCTGGCAGACCGGCTCCAGCAACTCGACAAGGAGGCCGAGCTCAATCAGACGGAGGTTCAGGTCAAGGCCGATCTGCTCGAGGCGATTCTCGCTGATGATCTAGCCATTCGAGAACAACTGCTGGCACGCCGCAATGAGCTCGGACAGCTGATGGGGGCTAGCCGGCGGCAGCGTGATCTGCATCGTAGTTATGGCAAGCAGGCAGCCTCGGTCGTCGAAGCAAGCGACAAATTCGGTCCGGAGACGCCGTGAGTGGCATCACGCCGCTGCTGGATACGCTGCTCCATCAGGTGCTGGGCAAGCGTGTCGATACGGCGCCACCGCGCGATCTGAACGAGCCTGTACGCCCAGTCGATCCCGGTGAGGGCCCCCGAGCCCTGCATAGCGACTCGCGCCTGGACGGGCGACGCCCTGCCGTAGCGCCTCTTCCCGGTGCGACGACCTCGTCTCAGCGCGGCGAAGGTCAGGCGCCGCGAGCCGATACACTATCGTCACCCGCGTCCACCCAGACTCACTTCAGCCCCTCGGCGCGCACCATTGCCGATCTTCTGCTGCGCTTCCCGGCCCCGCCCTCGGTATTGAGCGCACCTGCTCCGTTGATCGGAGCGAGCGAGACGCCGGGCGCCACGACACTGGCCGATAGGCTGCAGACAGCCATACGCGACAGCGGTCTTTTTTATGAATCGCACCTCTCGCGCTGGTATCGCGGCGAGGTGAGTCGTCAACAGCTGGAGCGCGAGCCGCAGATGCTGCGTACCCTGCGCTTAACGCCGGCATCGACACCGCTCGGAACCACCGGCTCCGCGCCTGCCGCGCCGTTGGCCGGGCAAATGCCAATCACAGGCATGCCGCCAGGGTCTGGCCAGGCGAGCCCGGGTCAGCCGATACCGGGGCAGGCAATGCAGGGCCAGGCGCTTCCGGGGCAGGCGGCGCAGGCAGCGCAAATCTATACCGCCACCGAATCGCTGTATCCTGCCGCAGCGCGTGGTGAGCGCTCGGGTGGTAATGCGCAATCTGCCCTAACGGGGGTAGCAAGGGATGTCCCATTGTCCGCTTTGTCCCGTGAGGGGGCTGAGATGTCGGCGCGTGAAGTCGTAGATCCCTCGCTGCGGGCTCGCGGCGAACCCGTGCACGAAAGTCTTCAAGGGGTGGTCCGTCATCAGCTCGAGATGCTGGTAACGCCCATCCTGCGTTGGGAGGGGGATGTCTGGTCGGGCATTTTCCTGGCCTTGATGATCCATATGCCTTCCGGTGCCCGGCGCGATGGGGGCGAGGCCGATAACGGGGAAGAGGACTCCTCGTCCCACGCCTGGCACTCCGAACTCCAGTTGACGGTGCCCAAGTTGGGTGAGATTCGTGTTGCCCTGTGGTTGCAAGAGCAGCAGCTCAGGCTGCAACTGCTTAGCCGGGATGCTGCCGCGCTGACGGCTTTGCAGGCCGGAGCGCCCGAGCTCGAGCGCCGGCTTAGGGCGGCCGGGCTCGAGACGGTATTGATCGATGCTCGTCAGTGGGAGGCGGGAGCGGATGGGGGAGAGTCGCATGACGAAACCCAAGCCTGAGCGTCGTCGCCAGGCGGTGGCGTTGGCTTATCGCGACGGCGACGATGCGCCGCGAGTGCTGGCCAAGGGCTACGGTGACATGGCCGAGCGAATTCTGGCCGAAGCTCAGCGGCAGGGAATTTACGTCCACGATGCACCGGAACTGGTGTCGCTGCTGATGGAGCTGGATCTCGATGAGCGCATCCCGCCGATGCTCTATCAGGTCATCGCCGAACTGCTCGTTTGGGTGTACGAAGTCGCCGACACTCAGGATTTACAAAGAAACGAATAGTGGTTTTATGTAAAATTTTGTAATCAAGTGGGTTTTCTGACGATTTGTCAAGTGAGATGTGTAATTTTTTTGTGTTGCCGCACAAGGTGTTAACAAACTGGTCCTAAAGTGTTAGCAGGCTCAGCATCATGCCTTAATCGGCTTGTGGTGCTCTAGCGGTTGGCAGGTAGCAAAACAGTAGTCACAATGCAGTTGTAGGCTCTTTTATGGCTTTCAGTGTCGTGATGGGGGCTTTTGCTTCGCCTGCACGACCTGAGCCTCGACACAGAAAGAAACAAAACTATAAGTACACGTGATTCGACCGCGTGCAGGGAACTTAAAAATGAAGAACACGAACCACCTGGATGAAATCCAGGAGCTCAATCTTGCCTATCTGCTCCTGGCCCAGCGACTGCTCAACGATGACCGCGCCGCGGCCATGTTTCGTTTGAAGATCGATGGCGAAACCGCCGATCTGCTGCTTTCGCTCGGTGCTGCACAATTGACGCGCCTGGCGCGTACCAATCAATTGCTCTGCCACTTCGGTTTTGAAGGCGCCGAGCAACTGCGTCAAGTCGTCGATAACCCCCGTGACAATGGATTGTCCCAGTTCCACGCCTCGCTGCTGATGGCAGGCCGTGGAGCGACTTCCATGTTGCGGGAGGTGTGAAATGACACAAAAAAGCCTCGTCGAGGAGATGCAGCAGGTCCAGTTGGCCATTGAGTTGATCGAGCTGGGCGCGCGCCTGCAGGTGCTGGAAACCGAGACCGACCTGAGCCGGGCTCGCCTGATTCGGCTGTTCAAGGAAGTGCGTGGCATGTCGCCGCCCAAGGGCATGCTACCGTTCTCCACCGATTGGTTCATTACCTGGCTGCCCAACGTACATGCCTCGCTGTTCTACAACATCTATCGCAATCTGCTCGAGGAGCAGGGGTGCGAGAGAATGCAGGCCTTCGTCACGGCCTATCGTCTCTACGGTGAGCAGATCGGCATCGACCAGGCCGAGCCGGTGCTGGCGTTGACCCGTGCCTGGACCCTGGTGCGTTTCTTCGAAAGCGATTTGTTGCAGCTCTCGAAATGTACGCATTGCAGCGGCCACTTCGTCGCTCATGCCCATACCCCGGACCACGATTACGTCTGCGGTATCTGCATGCCGCCCTCGCGTGCCGGCAAGACGCGCAAGCGTCGTGAACGGGAGGCTGCGGATATCGCTCAGGAAGCGACGCTGGTCAAGCGAGTGGGCTGAGCCGTGCTCGCTTGCTTGTCGCGCTTGAACGCCGCCTCTACTGGGGCGGCGTTCTGCTATCTATCCACAAGAATTCGTTTCTTTTTTTCTTTGAGGCCTCAAGTGTTGCCGAGCCTGGCCGATAGATTGGGTTAACGACGACTCGCATCCACTGAAGGGTATCGGTTGTGCTGATCCTGCTCGGTTACATCGTAGTTACATTGTGCGTCTTCGGCGGCTTCGTGCTGGCCGGCGGCTTCCTTGGCCCGCTTTACCAGCCCACTGAGCTGCTCATGATCGGCGGCGCCGGCGTGGGGGCGTTCATCGCTGCCAACAACGGCAAGGCGATCAAGGCCACGTTCAAGATATTCCCCAAGCTCAAGCGTACCAAGAAGTACAACAAGGAGATGTACCTCGAACTGCTGGCGGTACAGTTCAAGCTGCTGACCAAGGTGCGCCGCGAAGGCATGCTGGGCATCGAGCGCGACATCGACAGTCCTCAGGAGAGTGCGCTGTTCCAGGAGCACCCCAAGGTGCTGGCCGATCCGATGATCATGGACTTCCTCACCGACTACCTGCGCTTGATGGTTGCCGGCGGCATGGATCCCATGGAGATCGACGAACTGATGCTGCATGAGATCGAGACCTTCGAACAGGAAGCGCACATACCGGCGGATGCCATCGCCAAGGTGGGCGACGCCATGCCGGCGTTCGGCATCGTGGCCGCCGTCATGGGGGTAGTGAAGGCGCTGACCTATGCCGATGCCGGTCCGGAGCAGATGGGGGAGATGATCGCCCACGCCCTGGTCGGAACCTTCCTGGGAATTCTGATGGGCTACGGCTTCATCAACCCGGTGGCCAGCAGCATCGAGCGTCAGATCAAGGAGGCGGAGAAGATGCTGCAGTGCATACGCATCACGCTGCTGGCCAGCCTGCACGGCTACGCACCGCAGTTGGCAGTCGAGTTCGGCCGCAAGGCTCTGCACACCGCCGATCGTCCGGGCTTCACCGAGCTCGAGACCTACGTGCGTAACGCCAAGTCGGGTGCGGCAGCGGAATGAGCGCGGCGGGAGACAAGCGCCCGATCATCATCCGGCGCAAGAAGGTCGTCCATAGCCACCACGGCGGAAGCTGGAAGATCGCCCTGGCCGACTTCATGACGGCGCTGATGGCTCTGTTCCTGGTGATGTGGATTCTCTCGGTGGCCAGCGACGAGCAGCGCCAAGGCGTGGCGGATTATTTCAGCACGCCGTTGACCAGTGCGGTCACGGGTGGAGATCGTTCGGGCAGTACTAGCGCCATACCTGGCGGCGGCCCCGACCCGGTCCACAGCGACGGCGAGCGAGCGCGGATCGATACGCGTGAGTTTTCTCGACCCAGCGAGCAGCAGCGTCGCTTCTTCATGGATCTTCAGCGGCGCATCGAGGCGGCCATAGAGGCCGATCCCGAATTGCGCGAGCTGCGCCAGCAGATGCGCTTCGACCTGACACCAGAGGGGCTGCGTATTCAGCTGCTCGACCACGAACTCCGACCGATGTTCGCCATCGGCAGTGATCGCGTCGAGCCCTATATGCGAAGTCTGCTGCGTACCATCGCGCCGTTGCTCAACGACTTGCCCAACTACCTCAGTATCAGCGGTCACACCGACAGCCGTCCCTATGCGGGGGGCTATCGCGGCTACAGCAACTGGGAACTCTCTAGCGACCGGGCCAATGCCTCGCGGCGTGAACTGGTAGCCGGCGGGCTCGACTCGGACAAGCTGTTGCGCGTATCGGGCTTCGCCGATCGCGTCATGGTGCCGGATACCGACCCGTTCGACGCCGACAACCGTCGCATCGAGCTGTTGGTGCTGCTGCCGGAAGTGGCAGAGTACATTCGTCGGCCGGGCATCCTGGGTGGGCCTGGCGTGCCGAGTCCGATGAGTACGCGTCTGGAGAGCGAAGTCGATCTGGCGCCCGTTGAACAATTTACCGAAAGTCTGCGCCGCACGCTCAATCCCCAATAACCCCTTTTGACACCAGGTGGTGAAGCGCATGGATATCACGGATTTCTATGACACTTTCTTCGAGGAAGCCGAAGAGCTGCTGGCCGACATGGAGCGCTACCTCCTGGAGCTCGACGTGGACGAGCCGGACAGCGAGCAGCTCAATGCCATCTTTCGCGCTGCCCACTCGATCAAGGGTGGCGCAGGCACGTTCGGCTTCGACGCCTTGCAGAAGACCACCCACCTGTTCGAGAACCTGCTCGACCATACCCGCAAGGGCGAGCTTCGGCTGCGTCGGGATATTGTCGATACCTTTCTGGAAACCAAGGATATGCTCAGCGATCAGCTAGACGCCTATCGCAATGGCGACGAGCCCGATCAAGAGGCCTTCGAGCGCATCTGCCAGACGCTGCAGCGCTTGGCGCTCGAGGAGATCGGCCAGGACCTGGAGAGTGGGGCGCCGGTCGCCTCCACCCCTCAGCCTGTTGCGAAATCCGAACCCGAGCCCGAGGCCCTCGTTGAGCAGGGCGCGGCGAGCGGCTCCGATCTGCGTGTCGTGGCGCTGCTCAACGTTGGGGAGAAGGACCGCCGGTTGCTCGTCGAAGAGCTGGGGCAACTGGGCGAGGTCATCGCGCAAGAGGGCGACGAGGCATGCTACGAGGTCACGCTCAGCTCCAGCGTGAGTAACGACGATATCGAGGCGGTGATGTGCTTCATCATCGACACCGATCAGATCGAGATTCGTGGTGCCGATACGGGAGGCGCGCCTCAGGCAGAGGCCCCGGTAGCGGTGCCCGAGGTAGAGAAGCAGCAGGCGGCCCCGGCCGCAGTGGAGCCGCCCCCCCTGGCCTCGTCCGCCGGCGGTGTCATGCCCGACAGCGGAAAGCCTGCCAAGGCGAAATCCAAGGCCAAGGGCGGCGGCGAGTCCACTTCGATTCGGGTCTCGGTCGACAAAGTCGATCAGATCATCAACCTTGTGGGCGAACTGATCATCACCCAGTCGATGCTCGATCAGACCGTCAGCGAGATGGACAACGTCGCCAACAGCGCCCTGCAGAACGGCATGAGCCTGTTGCAGCGCAATGCGCGGGACCTGCAGGAGTCGGTCATGTCGATCCGCATGATCCCCATGGATTTCGTGTTCAGTCGCTTCCCGCGCGTGGTGCGCGAAACGGCCGCCAAGCTGGGTAAGGAGATCGAGCTGGTCACGGAAGGCGAGTCCACCGAGCTCGACAAGAGCCTCACCGAGCGCATCATCGACCCGCTGACGCACCTGGTCCGCAACAGTCTCGACCACGGCATCGAACCGCCCGACGTGCGTCAGGCGGCAGGCAAGTCGCGTACCGGCAAGCTGGTGCTCTCGGCCAAACACCAGGGCGGCAACATCATCATCGAAGTGATCGACGACGGTGCCGGCCTCAACCGCGACAGGCTGCTGGCCAAGGCACGGGAGAACGGTCTGCCGGTCAGCGATGCCATGAGCGATGACGAGGTGTGGCAGCTCATCTTCGCGCCGGGTTTCTCCACCGCCAAGGAGGTCACCGACGTCTCCGGCCGTGGAGTGGGCATGGACGTGGTCAAGCGCAACATCCAGGGCATGGGTGGGCACGTGCAGATCATGTCCAGGCCCGGGGAAGGCACCACCATCCGTATCGTGTTGCCGCTGACGTTGGCGATTCTCGACGGTATGTCGATCAAGGTCGGCAACGAGATGTTCATCCTGCCGCTCTCTGCCGTGCTCGAGTCGCTGCAGCCGTCACGTGAGGATCTCTATGCCATGGCCGGCGACGATGTGGTGCTCAAGGTGCGCGACGAGTACCTGCCCGTGGTGGCGGTACACGAAGCCCTCGACGTGCCCAAGGCCAAGACCGAGCTTACCGAGACCATCGCCGTGATCGTACAGGGCGAAGGGCGCCGCTATGCCCTGCTGGTCGACGACCTGGTCGGGCAGCAGCAAGTGGTCGTCAAGAACCTGGAAACCAATTACCGCAAGGTGCCGGGCGTCTCCGCCGCCACCATCCTGGGCGATGGCAGCGTGGCATTGATTCTCGATATTACCGGCTTGCACCGCCTGAGCCGGGAAAAGAAGGAAAAGCGCCGGCCTGAGCGCAAACCGGCACTCGAAGCCCTCACCGACAAAGAGCTGGAGACCTGATCATGAACCAGACGAATGATGCAGCACTGGCCGCTGCCGAAGCCCACAACCGTGAGTTCCTGGTGTTCTCGCTGGGCGACGAAGAGTACGCCATCGACATTCTCAAGGTGCAGGAAATTCGTGGCTACGAGAATGTGACCCGCATCGCCAATGCCCCGGACTTCATCAAGGGGGTGACCAACCTGCGCGGCGTCATCGTGCCCATCGTCGACCTGCGCATCAAGTTCCATCTCGACAAGGTGGAGTACGGCGGCCAGACCGTGGTGATCGTGGTCAACGTCGAAGATCGCGTCGTCGGCATCGTGGTGGATGGCGTATCCGACGTCATGACGCTCTCTCCGGATCAGATCAAGCCGGCACCCGAATTCGGCGTGACCCTGTCGTCGGATTTCCTCAGTGGCCTGGGCAGTCTAGACGATCGCATGTTGGTCATCGTCGACATCGACAAGCTGCTCACCAGCGACGAGATGGCGCTGGTCGAGAGTGTCGCCGATTGAGGCCGTCAAGTTTCTGACGGATAAGCCGATATCACCATTACCGGCGGCTTGCCTGCGGGTAATTGCCAGGGGGGAGACGTGAAGCTACTCGATAATCTGACGGTCAGGGCCAGCTGGTTTCTGGTACTGCTCTTTTTCGGCGGCATGATCGTCGTGCTGAGCGGCCTGGGGCTCTACGCCTTACAGCAGAGTGCTGCTGCCGTCGCCGCCATGGCACCGCATGCCGGGGAGTCGGGCGCCGCTTACCAGGCGGCGTTCGAGACCATGTCTGGTCTGATGCGCCTGGCCATCGTTGCCGTGCTGGCTGGCTCTTTGATCGTCATGGTCATCGTCGTGTGGGGCATCAGCGTCAACGTGCTGAAGCCGCTTGCACGGCTGGTGGAGTACTTCGAGGGTCTGGCCAAGGGCGATCTCTCCCAGCCGGTGGAGAATCGCGGCAACAACGAGATCGGCCGGCTCTTCACCTCGCTCAGGCACATGCAGGATGGGCTCTCCGAGACCGTAGGCACGGTGCGCAGCAGTAGCGAGGGCATCTACGTCGGTGCCCAGGACATAGCCGAGGGCAACGGTGAGCTGTCGTCACGTACGGAGCAGCAGGCCGCTTCGCTCGCCGAGACCGCCTCGAGCATGGAGGAACTGGCTTCCACCGTGGAGCAGAACGCCGACAATGCGCGGCAAGCGAGTCAGCTGGCAGCCGAAGCCTCGCGCACCGCGGCTCAAGGTGGCGAGGTGGTCGGTGAGGTCGTCTCGACCATGCATGACATTAGCGAAAGCTCGCACAAGATGTCCGACATCATCGGCGTGATCGATAGCATTGCCTTCCAGACCAACATACTGGCGCTGAATGCCTCGGTGGAGGCCGCCCGCGCCGGTGAGCATGGCCGCGGCTTTGCCGTGGTGGCTCAGGAAGTGCGTAGCCTGGCGGGGCGCAGTGCCACGGCAGCAGGGGAAATCCGCACACTGATCGCGGCGTCGCTGGAAAAGGTCGATGTCGGCACGGCGCGTGTCGACAAGGCCGGTCAGACCATGAGCGAGATCGTTGCCGCAGTGCAGCGGGTGAGTGACATCATGGACGAAATTGCCTCAGCCTCGGTGGAGCAGAGCAACGGTATCGGGCAGGTCAACCAGGCCGTGACCCAGATGGATCAGGTAACTCAGCAGAACGCGGCGCTGGTACAGCAGGCGGCTACGGCAGCGACTCAGCTCGAAGCCGAGGCGGCTCGCCTGCGGGAGGCCGTACTGCGCTTCCGCCTGGCAGGGCAGGCCGGCAACGCAGGGCAAGCGCGTGCCGCGCGCCCCGCTGGCGGCAGCTCGCACGTCGCCAGGCTGGCGCAAGATCCGTTGCCAACCAAGCGCCACGGTGCACAAGCAACAGCGCCGAGTTCTACGCGGAATGAAAAAGAGCGGAACGAAAAAGAACGCAATGAAAAAGAAGAGGAGCAGTGGGCCTCGTTCTGAGGCCTGCTAACTCCTAGTAGGTGGAGGCACGCACACGTCGCTACTCCGCGCCCTGATGAAACGTGGTAGCCGAGGGAACAACATAATGCGCAATAACCAGCCGGTCACGCAGCGGGAATACCAGCTCAACGATCAACATCTGCTGATCACCCGGACCGATCTCGACGGCCGGATCACCTACGCCAACGCTGCCTTCGTCGAGGTCAGCGGCTTCGAGCATGCCGAGCTGATCGGGGCGAATCACAACATCATTCGCCATCCCGACATGCCGACGGAAGCCTTTGCCGACATGTGGCAGGCGATCAAGCGGGGAGATTCCTGGCAGGGGCTGGTCAAGAACCGGCGCAAGAACGGCGACCATTACTGGGTCAAGGCGACCGTCACACCCATCGTCGAGGGTGGGCAGAGCCTGGGCTATACCTCGGTGCGAACTGCTGCGGAGCCGAGTGAAGCCACGGCAGCGGAGCGCGCCTATGCGCGAATCAGGGCAGGGCGTTCCGGCCTCGCCATTCGCAAAGGGCAGGTGGTTCGTCGCGGGCCGCTGGGGTGGCTGGCACGTACCAACCTGCACAGCATACGTGCGCGGCTCTCCATGCTGACGTTCTCGGCGCTGCTGCTGCTTACCATCAGCGGCGGTGTCGGGTTGTACGGCCTGCAAGTTTCGGGCGAGCGTCTGGCCGAGCTCAACCGCGACGGTCTGCAGGACGTGATTCGACTGCAGCAGCTCGATCAGGCGATCACCGATGCGCCGCAGCGGCTCTACGGCCAGGAACGTATGGCGCTGCTCAACATACGTCACGATGTCGCCGAATCCTTGGTGGTCGGCAGTGAGCGTTTGACACAGCTGTGGCAGGAGTACCTGGCGCGGGAGGTCAACCGTACGCCGGCAGCCATGGAGTTCGATGCGGCACTGACCCGTTACATGCAAGAAGGTCTGGTTCCCATGGCGGAAGCGCTGGGTGGTCCCGAGGCGTTCGATGCGATGATGGCATTGAACAACGATACGGCGGGGCTGAGAGAAAGTGCCGATGCGCTGTCGGACCTGGTCAATCAGCTCGTGGAGCAGCAGCGGCTCGCGGCGTTGAGCATGGCGGAAGAGGCCGAGCGTGGCCAGCAGCAGATGCTGTTCGGGCAGTTGGCATTCCTGGCGCTGGGCTTCGTGCTGCTGTTGGTCATCAGCGTGTGGATCATGCGTGCCATCACACGGCCGGTGCGACATGCCATCGATTTCAGCCTGCAGATTGCGTCGGGCAACCTGGCAGTGCGTGCGCCCAAGCGGAGCCGCGATGAGATCGGCGAGCTGCTGGGTTCGCTGGATACCATGCGCAAGAGTCTCTACAGCACCACTGCCAGTGTGCAGCAGGGCATCGACGTGGTAACGCCGGCGTCGCGCTCCATCGCCCAGGGCAACGAGGATCTCTCCGCGCGCACCGAGCAGCAGGCCGCCTCGCTGCAGCAGACCGCCTCCAGCATGGAGGAGATGACCACCACGGTGCAGCAGAACACCGACAACGCTCGTCAGGCCAGCGGGCTGGCACTGGACAATGCCAGCCGCGTGCGCGACACCGGCGAGCTGATGCACGGCGTGGTACAGACCATGGGGCGCATCACGGCCGGCGCGGAGAAGATGAAGGACATCATCAACGTGATCGACTCCATCGCCTTCCAGACCAACATCCTGGCGCTGAATGCCTCTGTGGAAGCGGCGCGGGCGGGCGAGCAGGGGCGTGGTTTCGCGGTGGTGGCCGGTGAGGTGCGCAACCTGGCCGGGCGCAGCGCGGAGGCCGCCAAGGAGATTCGCCAGTTGATCGACGGTTCGGCCAGCGAGATTCACGAAGGTGCCAGCCAGGTGCAGCGGGCCGAGCAGGCGATGGCCGAAGTGGTGGCGGCCTCGCAGCGGGTCAACGACATCATGGGCGAGATCACCGCCGCCTCGGAAGAGCAGAGCAGCGGTATCGGCCAGATCAATCAGGCCATCACCGAGATGGATCAGGTCACGCAGCAGAACGCCGAGCGCGTGCAGCAGAGTGCGCGGGCCGCCAGCGATCTGCAGCACCAGGCCGAACTGCTGGCCCGTGCCATCCGCGTGTTCCGCTTGCAGGGGGCTGGGCCCGAAAAGGTGCCGAGCCACTCGGGTAACCAGGAAGCAGAGACGCTTGATCGAGCCGGTACACAAAGAAAGCCGGCACATGCGCCAGCCTTGCAGCATGACCCTCTCCCCACCAGGCGAGCTTCGACCGGTAACCGGTCGGCGGCCGAGGAGGAGTGGGAAACGTTCTAGTCGGGGACTCACACGAGGCGGTGAAGGATAATAACTATGCGCGACAATCAACCGGTTACACAGCGGGAATACAAGCTGGACGATCAGCACCTGCTCATCACTCGCACGGATCTGGAGGGGCGTATCACCTACGCCAACTCCGCCTTCGTGGAGGTGAGCGGGTACTCCCATGAGGAGCTGATCGGGTCGCCCCACAATCTCATTCGCCATCCCGACATGCCTCAGGAGGCCTTCGCCGATCTATGGAAGACCGTGAAGCGCGGCGACACCTGGCAGGGAGTGATCAAGAACCGGCGCAAGAATGGCGATCACTACTGGGTACAGGCCACGGTCACACCGATTCTCGAGGAGGGCAAGTGCCTGGGCTATACCTCGGTGCGGACACGCGCCGAGGCGACCGCCGCGGAAGCGGCGGAGAGAGCCTACGCCCAGCTGCGGGAAGGACGCGGCAAGCTGACGTTCAAGCAAGGACGTCTGGTGCGTCGCGGGCCGATGGCAGCGCTGGCACGGCTCAATGTGCACACCATCCGTGCCAAGTTGGTCATGCTGACCGTGGTACCGGTACTGCTGCTGTTGCTCAGCGGTGCGGTGGGGCTATACGGCCTCAAGGTGTCGGGAGACCGGGTTGCCGAGCTGAACAATAACGGCGTTCAGGACATTGCCGACCTGCAGCGCATCGATCAATTGCTCAGCCAATTGATGATCGACCTGGAGCGCCCAGTGCGCAATCCCAGGGCGCTGCGCCTGGAGCAGATTCACGAGCTTTCCGACGAGGCGGAGATTGTCGTCGAGCGAATCAGGGCGTCATGGGTGAGCTTCCTCGATGGGGAGGATGTGACACGCAGCGAAGTGGCGGCACTGAATGCGCAGCTCGATGTCGCCATCGACGACGGTATCCGTCCGACCCTGCAGGCACTGATCGACGGCAGTGGCTTTGCTGCCTATGAAGCCTACAACGACGTGCTGCGAGGGGAAGTCGATGCCATCGGCGGCAGCATCAACACCTTGATTGCCGGCAAGCTCGACTATGCCAATCAGCTGGCCGTCGAAGCTGAGCGCGGTCAGCAGATGATGCTGGCCGGCCAGATCGCGGCGCTTTCCGTGGGCATCCTGTTCTTGATCCTGCTTGGTATCTGGACCCTGCGCGCGATTACGCGGCCGGTGCGCCGTGCCGTCGATTTCACTCTGCAGGTGGCTTCGGGCAATCTGGCGGTGCGCTCACCGGACCGCACCCGTGACGAGATTGGCGTGCTGCTTGGGGCGCTCAATACCATGCGCAAGAGTCTTTACAGCACCACGGCCAGCGTGCAGCAGGGTATCGATGTGGTGACGCCGGCATCGCGCTCCATCGCCCAGGGCAACGAGGACCTTTCCGCGCGCACCGAACAGCAGGCCGCCTCGCTGCAGCAGACCGCCTCCAGCATGGAGGAGATGACCACCACGGTGCAGCAGAATACCGACAACGCTCGTCAGGCCAGTGGGCTGGCGCTGGACAATGCCAGCCGCGTGCGTGACACCGGCGAGCTGATGCACGGCGTGGTACAAACCATGGGGCGCATCACGGCCGGTGCGGAGAAGATGAAGGACATCATCAACGTGATCGACTCCATCGCCTTCCAGACCAACATCCTGGCGCTGAATGCCTCGGTGGAAGCGGCGCGCGCGGGCGAGCAGGGCCGTGGTTTCGCGGTGGTGGCCGGGGAGGTGCGCAACCTGGCCGGACGCAGCGCGGAGGCCGCCAAGGAGATTCGCCAGTTGATCGACGGTTCGGCCAGTGAGATTCACGAAGGCGCCAGCCAGGTGCAGCGGGCCGAGAAGGCGATGGCCGAAGTAGTGGCGGCCTCGCAGCGGGTCAACGACATCATGGGCGAGATCACCGCCGCCTCGGAAGAGCAGAGCAGCGGTATCGGCCAGATCAATCAGGCCATCACCGAGATGGACCAGGTCACGCAGCAGAACGCCGAGCGCGTACAGCAGAGCGCGCGGGCCGCCAGCGACCTTCAGCATCAGGCCGAGCAATTGGCACAGACCATCCGCGTGTTCCGCTTGCGTGGAGCCGGCCCTGAGCAGGTGCCGAACCCACAGCAGAAACATTCCTTAGATATACGGACCGAACGAACGAGTGCCGCCCCCGCTTTGTCGCACGACCCGCTTCCCAGGAAGCAGGCCGCCGTCAAGCCGAGTAAAGCGGCCGCCGATGAGGAGTGGGAAACGTTTTGACACAGTTTCGGGCGCCCGGTAGCGAACCGGGGCAATGGTCAGGGCTGGGTCACCTGGAGCGTGACCTGGTGCTGACCGATGAGGACTTCGCCAAGATTCGCCAGTTGATCTATCAGCGGGCCGGTATCGTGCTGGCGGAGCACAAGCGTGAAATGGTCTACAGTCGTCTGGCCAAGCGCTTGCGTCATCATGGCCTGACCCGCTTCAGCGACTATCTGGAAAGGCTGGCACGCCAACCCGATTCACGGGAGTGGGAGGCATTCACCAATGCTTTGACCACCAATCTCACCGCCTTTTTCCGCGAGATGCACCATTTCCCGCTGCTGGCAGAACACGTCAGCAAGGCCACGGGGCCGGTGCGTATTTGGAGCGCGGCGGCCTCCACCGGCGAGGAGCCCTACTCCATCGCCATGACGCTGCACGAGAGCCTGGGTGCACGAGCTACCGAAGCTCGTGTGGTGGCGACCGATATCGATACCGAGGCCTTGGCCCGTGCTCGGGCCGGGGTCTATCCCATCGAGCAGGTGCGCAAGCTCGATGATGAGCGGGTGAGGCGCTTTTTCCAGAAAGGACGGGGGCAGCAAGAAGGTTTGGCCAGGGTGCGTCCGGAAGTGACGTCCATGGTGGAGTTCCTGCACATGAACCTGTTGGCTCCTCAATGGCCGATCAAGGGGCCTTTCGACGCCATCTTTTGTCGTAACGTGATGATCTATTTCGACAAGCAGACCCAGGCACGCATCCTCGAGCGCTTCGCTCCCTTGCTCAAGCCCGATGGCCTGCTATTTGCCGGCCACTCCGAAAACTTCTCGTACATCAGCAAGGTGTTTCGCCTGCGTGGGCAAACCGTTTACACCCTGGCCTAGCAAGTGCCCGTGCTCGGCCAGTTTTCGCCTAATGCCTAAAGTTTTTGCCAACCGTGCCGATCAATGAGGCATGCCCTTTGCTGCGGGTCGCAAAGACTCCCCTACGTGACAGGAGATTTGCCTTGGGATCGAACAGGATCAAGGTGTTGTGCGTTGATGATTCGGCACTGATTCGTGATCTTCTCAGCGAAATCATCAACTCGCAGCCGGACATGGAAGTGGTGGCCGTGGCGCCGGATCCTCTGGTCGCGCGCGATCTCATCAAGCAGCACAACCCCGATGTCCTGACGCTCGATGTCGAAATGCCGCGCATGGACGGGCTCGATTTTCTCGAGCGGCTCATGCGCCTGCGGCCGATGCCGGTGCTGATGGTCTCTTCGCTGACCCAGGCCGGCTCGGAGATCACCCTGCGGGCCCTGGAACTTGGCGCCGTCGACTTCGTGGCCAAGCCATCGCTGGGCATACGCAGCGGCATGCTGGAGTATGCCAACGACATCGCCGAGAAGATCCGCGCTGCCGCCAAGTCGCGCCCGCGTCAGGCGCGCCCGGCTCAGGCGGCGCCGCGTCCGGCGCTCAAGGCCCCGCTGGTGTCGAGCGAAAAGCTGATCATCATCGGTGCCTCCACCGGCGGTACGGAGGCGATTCGTGCGGTGCTCGAGCCGTTACCGGCCAACAGCCCGGCGATCCTGATCACTCAGCACATGCCCGGCGGCTTCACCCGTTCTTTCGCCGAGCGGCTGAACCGTCTGTGCAACATTACCGTGAAGGAAGCCAGCGATGGCGAGCGTGTACTGCCGGGGCACGCCTATATCGCTCCGGGAGACGCCCATCTCAAGCTGGCACGCAGCGGGGCGAACTACGTTGCCCGGCTCGACGACGGCCCGCCGGTCAACCGTCACCGTCCTTCGGTGGACGTGCTGTTTCACTCCGCCGCCACCCAGGCCGGGCGCAATGCCATCGGCGTGATCCTCACCGGCATGGGCAAGGACGGCGCCGCCGGTCTGCTCGAGATGCGTCAGGCGGGCTCGGCCACCCTGGCGCAGGATGAAGCGAGCTGTGTGGTCTTCGGCATGCCGCGGGAAGCCATTGCCCTGGGGGGGGCCGTCGAGGTGGTGGGTCTGGACGAGATCCCGGAACGTTTGATGGCGCTGGTGGCGGCCTCCGGCCGCGCTCAACGTGTCTGACCTTTTATTTTTCACCAAGAACAACAACAAGAAACAGGACTTCTGCCTGTCATTATCGCGAGGAACGCCGAAATGAGCCGCATTTTACGCAACATCAGCATTCATGCTTCCATGATTGCCGTTCTGGTCTGCTTCGCCGTCCTGATCGGCGTGGTGGCACTGCTTTCGTTCATGTCGGATCGACAGGCCACTCGGATCATGGCCGATCTCGAGCGCATCAACGTTCAGCAGCTCAACGAGATCAATCGTGCCGATGCGCTGCTCAACGTGGCGCGAGTGAACCTCGAAATCGCATCCAACCAGATCATGCTGGGCCGCATGGCGGAGGCCAACCAAAGGCTCGATATTGCTGCAGATCGCATGGAATCTGCGGATGTGCATTTTTCAAACTTCGTGGCCGCGCCCAAGTCAGAGCGTGCTACTGCGATGGCGCAGCGCATTGAGCAAAGTTTCGGTACGGTGTTGGGCCTGGTACGACAACAGCACACTGCTTTGGATGAGCTGAATACGCCTGGGTTCGGCAACCTTCGCGACGAGCTAATTGAGCCGAGTACTATGCTTGACGCTAGCATGACTGAATTCGTTCAGTATGCCTTTGGCAACGCTCAGGCCATGACCGGCGATTTTCAGACGCAGTCGAAGCGCTTCGTTTTCATCACCCTGAGCGCTGTGCTGCTGGCGCTGCTGGTACTGGTGCTGGTCTACGTGGGGCTGCGCAGCACGGTAATTCGGCCGCTCAACTCGGCGGTCAAGCACCTCCAGGGTATCGCCAAGGCCGATCTGACCGGCAGGATTCCCGAAGGCAGTCGCAATGAGATCGGCAAGCTCTTCAATGCCATGCGCAACATGCAGCAGAGCCTGACGCGTATCGTCGCCCAGGTCCGCGACGGCAGCAGCTCGATTCATATCGGCACGCGCGAGATTGCCAATGGCAATGCCGACCTCTCTTCGCGCACCGAGCAGCAGGCGGCTTCGCTCGAGGAGACGGCTTCCAGCATGGAAGAGATTACCGCCACGGTGCGCCAGAATGCCGACAACGCGCGTCAGGCCAGCGGCCTGGCACTGGATGCCTCGACCACGGCAGAGCGGGGCGGCGAAGTGGTGGATCGCGTGGTCAAGACCATGGGCGGCATCTCGGCCAGCTCGCAGAAGATCAGCGATATCACCAGTGTCATCGACTCCATCGCCTTTCAGACCAACATTCTGGCGCTGAACGCCTCGGTGGAGGCGGCGCGGGCCGGTGAGCAGGGTCGCGGTTTTGCCGTGGTGGCCGGTGAGGTGCGTAATCTGGCCAGCCGCAGCGCCACGGCGGCCAAGGAGATCAAGGAGCTCATCGATGGTTCGGTGGCTCAGGTCAAGGAGGGGTCGCTGCTGGCCGAGCAGGCCGGTGAAACCATGGATGAGGTGGTCAAGGCCGTGCGTCGGGTCACCGACATCATGGATGAGATCTCTGCCGCCTCCCAGGAGCAGAGTGACGGTATCGAGCAGGTGAGCCAGGCGGTGGGTCAGATGGACCAGGTGACCCAACAGAACGCCTCGCTGGTGCAGCAGGCGACGGCAGCCGCCGCCTCGCTGGAGGAGCAGGCGAATCGCCTGGAGCAGGCCGTGGCCGTGTTCCGTTTGTCTGGCGATGTGAAGCCCGAGGCCAAGGCGGATGCCGGCGGCGAGGCCTTGGCGAAGCGCGCCGGCGTACCTGCCCTGGCCGAACCGGGCGCCTCGCCGCGCAATGCGTCGCGAGTACCGGCCGAGATCGACCCCAAGCCCAGCCGCAAGCCGCGTAAAGAGACGGTGGCCGAAGGCGACTGGGAAGAGTTCTAAGTAGCGTAATCTAACCCCGACGGCACCTGGTGGCCTGTCGGACTTGACCCTCGGCGTTAAGTCCGACAGGCGGCTACCGGCCGTCAGTCATGATCATTGCCCGGATAGATAGAGAGGAATCCCGATGGCCGACAAGAACATGAGCTTTCTGGTGGTGGACGACTTTCCGACCATGCGTCGGATCGTGCGAAGTCTGCTCAAGGAGCTTGGCTATACCAACGTGGAAGAGGCCGAAGATGGCCAGGAAGCGCTCAGCAAGCTGCGCTCCGGCGCCTTCGAGTTCGTGGTGTCCGACTGGAACATGCCCAATCTCGACGGTCTGGAGATGCTCAAGCAGATTCGCGCCGATGCCGCGCTCAAGGACCTGCCCGTGCTGATGGTCACCGCCGAGGCCAAGAAGGAGAACATCATCGCGGCAGCCCAGGCAGGTGCCAGCGGTTACGTGGTGAAGCCCTTCACCGCCGCCACGCTGGAAGAGAAACTCAACAAGATATTCGAGAAACTGGGCAAGTGATGCCGGCTGGCCTGTCCTGCTTGTGAAGGAGACAACAAGATGAGCGCAAACGAGTCGCCCGGTGCTGCCGGTGAGGACCTGGTCCAGCGGATTGGCCAGCTGACTCGCATGCTGCGGGAAAGCATGCGCGAGCTGGGGCTGGACAAGGAGATCGAAAAGGCGGCGGAAGCCATCCCCGATGCAAGGGACCGGCTCAATTACGTCGCTACCATGACCGAGCAAGCGGCCGAGCGTGCTCTGAATGCCATCGATCGTGCCCAGCCCCTGCAGGACTCGATCAGCAGCGGCGCCGAGTCGCTGGACAAGCGCTGGGCAGAGTGGTTCGCCGAGCCCAAGGAGCTCGACGAAGCGCGCGAGCTGGTCAAGGAAACGCGCTCCTATCTGGCCGAGGTGCCCGACAAGGCCCAGGCTACCCAGAAGGAGCTGCTCGAGATCATGATGGCCCAGGACTTCCAGGACCTGACCGGCCAGGTGATCAAGAAGATGATGGACGTGATCCGTGAGATCGAGCATCAACTGGTTCAGGTGCTGATCGACAACGTGCCCGAGGAGTTGGCCCGCGAGAGCATGCAGCGCAAGGCCAACGACCAGTGGGAGAACGATGCGCGGCGACGGGAAGAGGGGCTCAAGAACGGCCCGCAGATCAAGCCCGGCGCCGATGTGGTCACCAATCAGGATCAGGTGGACGATCTGCTCGATCAGCTCGGCTTCTGAGCGCCACTCAAGATTCTGCCAACGCCTTTCCAAAGTAGCTCGAAAGATTGCTCTACCTTCCCGGCGTCGAGGGTCGTGGCCGATAAAGCCACGATCATCGGCGCTTTTTGGCGTATCGCCATCCCCCCGTTGACGCCACAATGGCCACCGTGCGGAAAAGTGTGCGGGAGCCATGGCCGACCAGAGCAGCGATCAAGAGAAGACCGAAGAGCCTACGCCTCGACGCCTTGAAAAGTCGCGCGAGGAAGGGCAGGTCGCTCGCTCCCTGGAATTGACCACCTTCATGCTTCTGCTCGGTGGCGTTGTCGGGATGTGGTCGATGGGAGCCATGCTTTATGATCAGCTCGGTCTGGTGATGGAGCAGGCCTTTCTTTTCGAGAGGAAGCAGGCCTTCGAAACCGGCCCCATGCTGACCAGCTTCCTTGATCTTGGCACACGTACACTGCTGATCATGTTGCCGCTGTTTCTGCTGTTGACCGTGGTCGCCCTGGTGGCGCCGGCGCTCCTGGGCGGTTGGCTGATTTCCGCCAAGTCGCTCCAGCCGCAGATGTCGAAGCTCAATCCGTTCAAGGGTTTGAAGCGCATGTTCGGCACCCAGGCGCTGATCGAACTGTTCAAAGCGGTGGCTAAGTCGACCCTGGTAGGCGGTGTTGGCATGGCCTATCTCTATTTCAACCGCGGGGAATACCTGTCGTTGATGGACCAGCCGACCACTCAGGCGCTGGCCAGGGCGTTGATGATGGCGGCTCAGGCATGCGGGCTTATGGTGCTGACGCTGCTGGTGGTGATTCTGATCGACGTGCCCTACCAGCTGTGGAGCCATACCAAGAAGCTGCGCATGTCCAAGGATGAGGTGAAGCGTGAGCATAAAGAGTCGGAGGGGGATCCGCACGTCAAGGCGCGAATTCGTGCCCAGCAGCAGGCGATGGCGCGGGGCCGCATGATGAGCAAGGTACCGGAGGCCGACGTGATCATCACCAACCCCACCCACTATGCCGTGGCGCTGCAATATGACGAGATGCGCATGGGGGCTCCCCGCGTGGTAGCCAAGGGCGCCGACATGGTGGCGGCACGTATCCGCGAGCTGGGCGAGGAAGCCGGCGTTCCGCTGCTTCAGGCGCCACCGCTGGCCCGGGCGCTGTATCATCACGTCGATTTGGACCGCGAAATTCCGCTGGACCTGTATACCGCCGTGGCGGAAGTGCTGGCCTGGGCCTTCCGTCTCAAGCACGTTACCCAAGAGGGGGGAGAGGTGCCGCCTACACCCGAAGACTTGCCTATCCCAGAGAGCCTGGCCGTGCCGGCTGCCGATACGACCGATGGCACTGAGCAGGGGCCGTCCGTGCCCGATGGAGCGCGTCGATGAAATCCCTGAGCCATCTCATTGGGCGTCGCGACTGGATGGGCGACGTGCGCATGAAGCTGCTGGCCGGTCCG
Source organism: Halomonas sp. MCCC 1A11062 (assembly GCF_021404355.1). NCBI lineage: Bacteria > Pseudomonadati > Pseudomonadota > Gammaproteobacteria > Oceanospirillales > Halomonadaceae > Halomonas > Halomonas sp. MCCC 1A11062. Next base: position 19,771 of record NZ_JABFTW010000028.1, on the reverse strand, counting down.
ATCCTGATCATCATGATCCTCGGCATGATGATCGTGCCGCTGCCGCCTTTTGCACTCGACCTGCTGTTCACCTTCAACATTGCGCTGGCCGTGATGGTGCTGCTGGTCAGCATGTTCACCCAGAAGCCGCTGGATTTTGCCGCTTTCCCGGCGGTGCTGCTGTTTACCACGCTGCTGCGACTGTCGCTCAACGTGGCTTCGACCCGGGTCATCTTGATGGAAGGACACCAGGGTGGCGACTCCGCCGGCAAGGTGATCGAAGCCTTCGGGCAGTTCCTGATCGGCGGCAACTTCGCCGTGGGCCTGGTGGTGTTCCTGATCCTCGTCATCATCAACTTCATGGTCATCACCAAGGGCGCAGGGCGTATTGCCGAGGTCGGCGCACGTTTCATGCTCGATGCCATGCCTGGCAAGCAGATGGCCATCGATGCCGACCTCAACGCCGGCCTGATCGGCGAAGAGGACGCACGCAAGCGGCGTGCCGAAGTCGCCCAGGAGGCCGACTTCTACGGCTCCATGGACGGTGCCAGCAAGTTCGTGCGCGGTGACGCCATGGCCGGCCTGGTGATCATGGTGGTCAACGTCATCGGCGGGCTGCTGATCGGCATGCTGCAGCACGGTATGGGCTTCGGCGATGCCGCCAAGACCTACACCCTGATGACCATCGGTGACGGCCTGGTGGCCCAGATTCCCGCCTTGATCATCTCAACCGCTGCCGGCGTGACCGTATCGCGTGTCAATACCGAGCAGGATGTCGGTCAGCAGATGATCAGCCAGCTGTTCGTCAACCCTCAGGTCATGGTGCTGGCGGCGCTGGTCATGGGCCTGCTGGGGCTGGTGCCCGGCATGCCCAACCTGGTGTTCTTGATCTTTACCGGCCTGCTGGCCGGGCTGGCCTGGATGCTGACACGTCAGAAAGAGCAGCAACTGGTCGAGAAGGAGCTGAACACCGAGCCTCCACCCCCACCCGAGGCACCCGAGGCCAGCTGGGACGACGTACAACTGGTGGATACGCTGGGGCTGGAGGTCGGCCACCGCCTCATTCCGCTGGTGGATCAGCGCCAGGATGGCGAGTTGCTGGGCCGTATCAAGAGCGTGCGTAAGAAATTTGCTCAGGAGGTCGGGTTCCTGCCGGCTGTGGTGCACATTCGCGACAACCTGGAACTGGGTGCCAACACCTACGTGATCACCCTGAAGGGAGCCGAGATCGGCCGCGCCGAAGCCTTCCCGGGGCAGTGGCTCGCCATTGACCCCGGTCAGGTCACCGGCCAGCTCCAGGGCACGCCGACTGCCGACCCGGCCTTCGGCCTGCCGGCGATCTGGATCGACGCGGGTCAGCGCGAGCACGCCCAGGTGTATGGCTATACCGTGGTTGATGCCGGCACGGTGATCGCTACGCATCTCAACCACTTGCTGCATCGTCATGCGCCCGAGATGCTCGGCCGTCAGGAGGTTCAGAAGCTGCTCGACAAGCTGGGCGAGGAGCAGAAGTCGCTGGTCGAGGATGTCGTGCCCAAGGCCGTCAACCTGACGGCGCTGCAACGTATCCTGCAGAATCTGCTGGAAGAGGATGTCTCGATTCGCGACATGCGTACCATACTGGATACGCTGGCCGAGTATGCCCCGCACCAGCAGGACATCAACGAGCTGACGGCGCTGGTACGTATTGCCCTCGGGCGGACGATCACGCAGCAATGGTATCCAGGACGCGATACGCTGAATGTGATCGGCCTGGATGCCCAGCTCGAACAGGTATTGATGCAGGCGATGAACGGCAATGGAGCGCTCGAACCTGGGCTGGCGGAAACGCTGATGACTCAGGCCGAACAAGCCGTCGAGCGGCATGAGGCCAGCGGAGAGCCGCCGGTACTAGTGGTCCAGCACAGTCTGAGGCCGCTGGTGGCCAGGTTCCTGCGTCGGCGCATGCGCCACCTGGTGGTCATGTCGCAGGCGGAAATTCCCGATGATCGGACACTGCGCGTCACGACGCTGGTGGGAGGTCGATAATCAATGAGTGTGATGCGGTTCCTGGGAGCCAACAGTCGAGAAGCCATGCGCCAGGTGCGAGCGGCGCTTGGTGATGAAGCTCTGATTTTGGCCAACCGACATACCGAGCAGGGGGTCGAGATCCTGGCGATGGCGGAGTCGGCAGCACCGACTTCCAGCGAGGTGACTTCCCATAAGCAGCCCGAGCCCGAGGGTGCCGCGGACCGAGCGGTGCCGTCAAGCGCAGACCCGGCTCAGTCGCAGGTGCAGGCCTTCGAAGCCATGAGCGCCAGGCTGCTCGAGGAGATGCGTGACATGCGCGCCCTGCTGGCACGCGAGAGAAGCCGACCGGAGGCGGGCGGCGCAGCCGGCGAGCAGTTCGTGCGGGCAATGCTCGAAGCGGGCTTCAGCCCGGCGCTGGCCGAAGAGGTCGTGGCCTCGTTGCCGGAAGAGTTGGCTGAGGTCGAAGCGCTGGACGAGCGTGCCATGGCCTGGCTCGTGCGCCAGCTATCCAAGCGACTCGAAGGCCTGGACGACGAAGCCGCCTTCATGGACCGTGCCGGTATCGTGGCGCTGATCGGTCCTACCGGAGTAGGCAAGACCACCACCACGGCCAAGCTGACGGCACGCTACGTCATGCGCCACGGCACCCGGCCGGTGGCGCTGGTAACCACCGACAGCTTCCGTATCGGCGCTCATGAGCAACTGCGTATCTATTCGCGGCTGCTCGACGTTCCCATGTACGCTCTCAACGCCGACCAGCCGGTATCGGATCTGCTCGAGCGCATGAAAGGCAAGTCATGCGTCATCATCGATACGGTAGGCATGAGCCAGCGCGATCAACGCGTGATCGAACAGATCGGTCACCTGCGCGGCGGCGACACCTCGGTGCGTCTGGTGCTGCTGCTCAATTCTGCCAGTCAGCCGGAGACCCTGGAGGAGGTGGTGGTGCGCTATCGTCAGGCGGCCCAGGCAGCCGGCGGCGAGATTACCGACTGCATTATCACCAAGCTGGACGAGGCGGGCAGGTTGGCCCCTGTGCTGGACATCATCATGCGCCACGGGCTGCGGCTGCTGTTCGTCTCTCACGGCCAGCGGGTGCCGGAGGACATGGCCTTGGCCGAGCCCGTCTCGCTCATTGAACAGTGCCTGGCCAGTCGTGTGCCCCTGGCGCGCGCCATGTCCGCGCCGACGGCCTCAGAGACCACTTCGCGCGGCGCCGGCAATCTGCTGGGGCAGGGGCGCCGACTGGCTACGGTGCTGCAGGCGTTGCGCCAGCGCTTGCCGGCCTTCGACGAGCTGGAAGCCGTATGGAACTTGCTGGGTTTGCCGGCTTCCGTGCAGCAGCAGCGTCTCGATGCGCTGCTGGCGGATCATCCCCGGCCCGGCCAGGCCCACGGCATGCTTTGGAGCGAGCGGCGACGGGTTCCGGGCGAACACTGGGCGATGCCCGATGTGGCACTGAATGCAGAGGGAACCTGGCTGGCGCTGCCGCTGTTGCAGCATCGCCAGGTGGCGGGCCAACAGGCCCGTCTCGAAAGCGCGTCGCAGCACCACGCTGCCGGTGTGCATCTGATGAATGGACTACCCGATGCCGAGGCCGGCGACTGGCTGGAGCGTCAGGGGCTGTCCTGGTGCAGCCAGGTTCGGGGCAGCTTGCGGGTCGCCCATGCGGGCGAGCGTCACAGCTTGGCGGCGCTGGAGTCGATGGCCGAGGCCACCGGCCAGGCTAGCTGCCGCTTCCGCGGCGCTTCGGCACGCCTCATGCTTGCGACGCTGCCGGTAGAGGTGAGCTTCAAGGGCAGCCGCCGTGAACGGTCGGGCTTCGACGCGCAGGCCTGGTTTGGTGAGGTTCGCGATGCAGAGAGCGGCAAGGCCCTGGCCAGACGCTATTGGATCGTTCCCGCCGCGCTGAGCCACGATCCTCAGCCGCTGCTGCTCGCGCTGCTGCAAGCCGATGTGCTGCCGCAACTCGCTCGCCGCGCCTGGCAGCGCCTCGAGCAGGCTGAAGCTGGCGATCTGCGTGCCGATGTCCGCTTGCTCATGGCCAGCGGACTGGCCTCGGTGGCAGCCCACCTCGACCTTGCCGAAGACGAGGCCGCCATGGATCTCAGAGCCGAGCTGTTGAGCCTCGGCGGTGGGCGTCGCCGACGCCGAGACGTGGCGCTGCTCGAGTCTCTACTACAACTTTTCCTGGTGCGCGATGCCATTCGCCACCTTGGCCTCGGTGAACGGGAGACAGGCTAGATGGGATGGGACCAGGCCGCGGGGCTGCGCCAATGGGCAAACGATACGGCGAAGGACGAGTGCCCGACACACGTGGCCGAGATGCTGGTCGAGCTGGCCACGGGAAACAAGACGGAGAATGTCCGACCCAAGCAGGCCTGCGCTCAGCCTGCCGGCACCAAGGCGGCGGTGGAACGACCGAGGCCGCCGCGCAGTGAGGGGGAGCGGACGCTGATGGTGCTGGGCCTGCCGGGCACTGCCGAGCGACACACTGCACGAGTCACCGAGCTGCTTGAAAGCTGGGCGCAGGAAGGGCGGCGCTGGGTAGGCGATCCCGGCAGCTGGCGTATCGTGGCGCTACCGATCTCCAGCCCGCATCTGTCGCTGCTGGCAGCGCAGCAGTCGCAGTGGGCGCTGTGGATAGACGACGATCTGGAGGCGTTCCGCCGCGGTTATCGCATGCTCAAGCAGATCGCCGAGCAGGGTGGCCCGCGTCGCTTGATTGCCGTGCACCCGTCGGGCGTGGGGCGCCAGGGCCTGTTGAGCAATCTCCAGTACGTTGCGGAAGCGTATTTCGATATGGAACTGTTGGTATTGGCGCGATGAAACCGACCAGGTTGGGGCAACTCTGTTTGCTGACCCTTGGCGGACTGTGGGCGGGCCTGGCTCAGGCGGCCGGCAGTTGGGTAGCCACGGCGCCTGCCGTGCAGGTCGTCATGGCCGAGCGACCCGCCATGTCCGCTGCCTTGTTGCCGCCATCTCCCGAACTGGCACACGGGCAGGTGATGGGCCGCGTGGTCTGGCAGTTTCAGCCGCCAGCCGGCAGGGAGGTGAACGCCTGGCTCTGCCACCCGGGGGACTGCATTCGCCTACCTGGGCCGCGAGGGCAGACCGAGGCACTGGCCGGTGTGCCGGCGGATACGCCACTGAACTTTCAGTTTTCCCTACAGGAGCGTGGGCAGCGTGCCGCAACCCTGCAGGGGCTGCAAGTGATCGTGAATCACGACGACCTGCAGTGATTCTGACCCGTCGAGCGCCGATCGGCATCGCTCGAGGGAACCGTCAGCCGCGAGAGCAAGAGCATGTACACAGCACGAGGCAAGATCGAACAGGCAGACCTGCTGGAGGAGTACCTGCCGCTGGTGAGGCGCCAGGCGCTGTCGATGCAGGTTCGACTGCCGGCAAGTATCGAGCTCGATGATCTGATCCAGGCCGGCACCGTGGGGTTGCTCGAGGCGATGGGTCGCTTCGATGCCACTCAGGGGGCGAGTTTCGCTACCTTTGCCAGCCAGCGTATCCGTGGCGCCATGCTGGACGAGCTGCGCAGCCGCGACTGGCTGCCTCGCAGCGTGAGGCGTAATGCCCGGGCGGTCGATGAGGCCGTGCGCAGTCTGGAACAGAAGCTCGGCCGGGCGGCAGACGAGCTTGAAATAGCCGCCGAGCTCGACATGGAGCTCGAGGAGTATCGCCAGCTACTCAGTGATACCAACAGCGGCCATCTGCTGCCCTTCGAGGTGCTCGTCTCGGAAGGCGCCGAACCCGGCATCGAGGACGCTTCGCTCGATACGCCTTATCACATGCTCATCGACGAGGAGCGGCGTCGACAACTGGTCGATGGCATCGAGGCACTGCCCGAGCGTGAAAAGCTGCTGATGGCACTCTATTACCAGGAAGAGCTCAACCTGAAGGAGATCGGCGCTGTGCTCGGTGTCACCGAGTCGCGAGTGTGCCAGCTGCACAGCCAGGCGGTAAGCCGGTTGCGGGCACGCTTGGCGGACAGCGACGCCTAGGTTTTTCCAAAGGTTTTCCCAAAGCCAACGGCGCAGGAAGGCATCTCTCGCAAGCCTAGAGGTTGTCCATCAGCGCCTTGGTGCTGGTCAGGGCATTCATGTAGCACCCGTGCAGCCGGTCGGCGGGCACTTCTTCGAGGGCTTCCTCGACCTGGCGTTCGTGGTTCTCGCACAGCACCAGCACGGCGCCGAGAGGTCCGCTGCGATACTTCAATGCATTGATGATCGATTCACCCAGGGGCAGGTGGTCGAGCAAGGTATTGCGATCCTCTTCGAGCAGGGCATCCATCATCGAGAACAGTCCGGTGGTGAAGGCATCCTCGGGATCGAGAGCGGGGAAGGGGGCCGCCAGATAGCGGCACATGAAGGCGCGGATCAGCGCCATGCGCAGCACGATGCGGGACGAGGGCTGCAGGCTTGCCAGGGTCAGGGTCAGAATCAGCCGGCGCAGTTCGATCAACCCCAGGATCTGTACCGCGCGATGCAGATCGACCGCCTTGCCGCCACGGTTGAAATAGGAGGAGTTGGCGCGGCGCAGAATCGCCACATGCAGATGGGGCACCTGCACCACCAGCTCGTGCAGCCGGTTGAGGTCACTGCTGTCTTCCTCGTAGAGCGCGCGAATCAGGCGAATCTGGGCGGCACGGTTGCCGTGGCGTCCTCGGGACGGCGAGGCAATGAAGCTGGGGCGTGCCAGATAGTCGCCGTCGTAGTAATCGCAGCCCATCATCTGGTACCGCTCCAGGGCTGCGCGGCTGTCGAGATTTTCGACCAGCAGCTTGATATTGCGAGCCGGGAGCTTTTCCAGCGTCTTTTCATCCAGTTCGTTGGGTGAGGTCAGCTGTATGATGTCACAGTGGCCGAGCAGCGCCTCGGGATCCTGCTTGAACAATCGAGAAGGCACGATGACCCGGTAGCCTCGCTCGCGAATGTCGTCCAGACGCCCGAGCAGCTCGTTATCCAGCGTACGGGCCTCGGCAACGCCAAGCGCCAGCCGCGGTGCCGGGGTGGGCAGCAGTTCGGGGCGATCGAGCCATTCCAGGGGTAGGTCGACGAACAGCGTCCTGTCGCCCAACAGTCCGGCATCGCCAAGCTCGTAGACGGCGCTGGCCAGAGCCCGGGCGGTAGCGGACATGAGATCCTCGACCTCATCCTCGGCGTCGCTGCGCCGGGTGTAGACGAGACGATCCGCCACGTGATGGTGGCTGGCATCGTGAACCGGATGGAGAGCGATGGTGAAAGGCTCTGGACCCCTTTGCTCGGGCATGTGGCTTGGCTCCCTGCTGAGTGCTGCAACACCCAGGTATGTTCTCATGTTTCCAGATATGACGGCGGCTCCGGACCTGCTTTTCCTACGCTTGCTGCTTCTACAATGCCTGGCGCAGCGCCGCGAGGCCCGGTTCGAGATCCGGTGCGAGGCTCTCGAGGGCGGGGCGTGCATGAAAGAAGCCCTGCTGCTTCGGAATGCCGTGACGCCCCAGCCACAGTGCCTCGTCGCGGGTCTCCACGCCCTCGGCAATCAGGTCGATACCGAGCTCCCCGGCGAGGCTGACGAGGGCTCTGAGAATCGCCTGTCGGCGAACGTCGTCATCGCAACCCATCACCAGGGCGCGGTCTATCTTGAGCCGGTCCGGGTGCAGTATCGTCAACAGATCGAGATTGGCGAAGCCGTTGCCGAAGTCGTCCAGGGCAGTGGTGAATCCCATGCTGCGATAGGCTTCGATGATGTTGCGCAAGTGCTCCTGGTCCTGCACCTTTTCGCTTTCGGTAACCTCGAACACCAACCGCTCCGTCGGCCACCCTACCTGCTGGGAAATGGCCAGCGTCGCCTGAATGCACGCCTGGGGTTCGTAAACGGCATTGGGCAGAAAATTGATCGACAAGCTCTCGCGCATGCCGAGCCGGCTGGCAAGCTCGATGGCGCGGATGCGGCAGGCCTGATCGAAGCGGTAGAGCAGGCGGGGCGTCACCTTGGCCAGGATGCTGCCTGCAGATTCGCCGGCGGGCCCTCTCACCAAAGCCTCGTAGGTAATGATCCTGGCCGAGCCCAGATCGACGATCGGCTGGAAGGCCATGGTGAAGTCGAAAGGAAGTTCGCCTTCGCAGCGTTCGCAGTGTCCCTCCTTCTCGGCGCATCGATTCATGGCAACTCCTTCCCGGGCCTGTTCGGTATCGTCTGCGTGTTTGAGCAGTGCAGTGCACTCACCGTCTCGTCTAACCGTCAACGGTCAAGCCCACTTGTTCATCCTATCGGCGGTGCTGGTAAAAACTTTAGTCGCTCAGTGAAAATTGATCTGTATCAATTGTTCATGGGCAATCTCGGTATCGAATTAAAGCGCTCGCTATCGCTGCCGATAATTTTCGTTAGACTCGATGCCCGCGCATCTCAGGAGCCTGAATGAATCCCTCGACTATCATCGGCATGTTTGCCAGCGTCGTGCTGCTCGTCAGCGTCTTGTTCTTCACTGCCGAATCGCCCCAGAGCTTTCTCAATCTGCCGGGGCTGGCCATCGTGCTGGCGGGCACCATGGCGGCTACCTTCATCAGCTATCCGCTCAAGGAAGTCGTCAGGGTGGTGCGCCTGGTGGGGCTGGTGTTTCGGCGCGAGAATACCTACATAAGGGACGACATCAAGGAGCTGGTAGACATCTCGCGACTGTGGTTCAAGGGCGACGTCAGGGCCGTCGAGGCGGCACTGGAGAAGGCGCGCAACCCCTTCCTGCGTACCGGCATTCACTTGGTCATTGCCAACACCAAGGAAGAAGAGATCTTCGATCTGCTGCGCTGGCGCATTGCCCGCCTCAAGGCCCGCGAGCACGCCGAGGCGCAGATATTTCGCACCATGGCAACCTATGCGCCGGCATTCGGCATGATCGGCACCCTGGTTGGGTTGGTCAACATGCTCGAGGTGATGGAGTCCGGCGACCTGCACGTGATCGGGCCGCGTATGGCCGTGGCCTTGCTGACGACCTTCTACGGCATCCTGCTGGCCAACCTGGTGTTCAAGCCGATCGCCGTGAAGCTGGAGCGCCGCACCGAAGAGCGCCTGATCGCCATGAACATGGTACTCGAGGGCATTTCGCTCATCACCAAGCGGCGTCTGCCGTCGTTCATCGAGGAGACCCTCAACTCCTTTGTGGCCAACTATCACGACGAGATCCGCGATCCCAGCGTGGCCAAGCGCGACGTTATCGACGATCAGGTGCAGAATGCTCGATCGTAGCACCCGCAACGTGCTGCATCCCCCGCCCACCGGCGAAGGGGATGAAGAGAGCTGGCTGGTCAGCTACCTGGACGTATTGACGCTGCTGATCACTCTGTTCGTGCTGCTGCTCTCGCTGGCCGGGAACGGCCTGGCCGTGCAGGGCAGTCGTCATGGCGGCGAGGTGGCCACGGCGATCACGCCCCAGGCCGAGGCGGCGGCACGCATGGTGGCGGGAGCGGGGCTCAAGCCGCAGCATGAGGGGTTGCAGCCACGCTTGCCGAGCCTGAACATCGAAGGCGTCAGCGTCGCCGAAGGGCAGCGCGGCATTACCCTGCGTATCGATGACAACCTGCTGTTCAGCAGCGGCCAGGCCACCCTGACGGCACAGGGGCGCGAGGTCCTCAGCGGCTTGCGCGAAACGCTGGAAAGATTCGACGGGGACATCTCGGTCGAGGGACATACCGACGACATTCCCATCGCCACCGCCCAGTTTCCCTCCAACTGGGAGCTCTCTTCAGCACGTGCGATCGCCGTGCTGCGCTATCTCTCCGAGCTCGGGGTGCCCACCCAGCGGCTGAGAGCGGTGGGCTATGCCGACACACGCCCCATGGAGAGCAACGACTCCATCGAGGGGCGTGCCGCCAACCGGCGAGTCGAGCTGCTGTTGCATCAGGAACTGAGGGATAGCTAGGGGGCATCGAGCCCCCTCAGTGATCGACCCGACCCAGCAGCAGGAATTCGATCAGTGCCTTCTGGGCATGCAGGCGGTTGCCGGCTTCCTGCCAGACCACGGCGCGCGGATCGTCGAGCAGCGTCTCGCTGATCTCCTCACCGCGATGGGCCGGCAGACAGTGCAGGAAGAGCACATCCGGCTTGGCCAGGTCGAGCAGCGCCTCGCTGACCTGGAAGCCGGCGAAGTCGGCTTCACGCTTGGCCTGTTCCTCTTCCTGGCCCATCGAGGCCCACACGTCGGTGGTGACCAGGTCGGCACCGGCCACGGCTGCGGCAGGGTCGCGCAACAGAGTGACCCGGTCGCCGGCGGCAGCGAGAATGTCCTGGCGCGGCTCGTAGCCCTCGGGGCAGCATATCCGCAGCTGGAAGTCGAACTGCCGCGCGGCATTGATCCACGAGTGGCACATGTTGTTGCCGTCGCCGATCCATACCGCCGTGCGGCCGCGCACGCTGCCGCGTAGTTCGGTCCAGGTCATCACGTCGGCCAGCAGCTGGCAGGGGTGGTAATCGTCGGAGAGCGCATTGATCACCGGTACCGAGCTTGCCGCGGCATAGGTCTCGAGGCCGGCATGGGAGAAGGTGCGAATCATGACGATGTCGACCATCTCCGCGAGCACCCTGGCCGTGTCCTCGATCGGCTCGCCGCGACCGAGCTGAGTGTCGCGCGGCGAGAGGAACAGCGCGTGGCCACCGAAGTGCGCCATGGCGGTTTCGAACGAGACCCGGGTGCGCGTCGACGACTTCTCGAAAATCATCGCCAGCGTGCGATTGGTGAACGGCGCGTAGACAGGCCCTTGTGCGCGCAGGCGATTCTTGATCGTGATGGCGCGCTGGATCAGGTAGTGCAGCTCGTCGGGACTCAGGTCCAACAGGGTCAGGAAATGGCGTGTCGCCATGGCGATCTCTCCGCGCGAAAAAACCACCATCCTATCCAGCCTGCGGGGGATGCGCAATTCGCCCGTCGTCAGTAGAATGGAGCCATGAGCAAGAGGTTGAGTGCTGCACTCGGGTATTTCCCACCCAGCATTCTCGGCCACCATATCTTCCAACAGGGAGCGCACATGAGCACTACCATCGAGAACATTCAGCGCCAGATCAGCGAAAACCCCATCCTGATCTACATGAAGGGCACACCCCAGCTGCCGCAGTGCGGCTTTTCCGCCCAGACCGTGCAGGCTCTGATGTCCTGTGGCGAGCGCTTCGCTTTCGTCAACGTGCTGGACAACCCCGACATCCGCGCCGAACTGCCCAAGTATGCCAACTGGCCAACCTTCCCCCAGCTGTGGGTCGACGGCGAGCTGGTGGGCGGCTGCGACATCGTCACCGAGATGTATCAAAGCGGTGAGCTGGAAAAACTGATCAAGGACGCGGCGGCCCGGGCCAACGCCAACGAGGAAGGCGGCAACGCCTGATCCCGTTTCCCCGCAGGGTTCGACAAGGCCCACGAGCTTCGGCTCGTGGGCCTTGTCACTGTTGGGCCGGTACTTGCTCACTTACCTCGGGTTACCAAAACCCAGAACAGAGTCGATTGAAATCCTTCGGTCCCGCTACCACGCTGAACGGGACAAGGCCCGAAATGGATTCAGGCAGCAGGTGGCTTCGAACGCAAGGCGAATACCGCCGGGAACGTCGTTCGCCGCCTCCTGAAACGACAGGGAGGAAGCATGCAAACGCCTTTGGAAATCACCTACCAGCATGTCTCGCGCTCGGCGTGGATCGATGAGTACGTACGCTCCCGCGTGGCCAAGCTCGAGAATTTCAGCAAGGATATCGTCTCCTGCCGCGTCACCATCGAGCAGACCCAGAATCCCCACAAGACAGGCAACCCCTATCGAGCCCAGGTCGAAGTGACCTTACCGGCCAAGGGTGAACTCGTGGCCGAGAAGAGCGACAAGGTAACCGACCCCCAGGTCCAGCTTCGCACCATCATTCGCAGCGCCTTCGAAGCGATGGAGAAGCAGCTCAAGAAGCAGACCGCCAAGCGTGACGGCAGGGTCAAGCAGCACAACGACGAGCCATTGCCGCCGGTGGCGACGGTAGTGCGCATGTTCGAGAAGGATGGCTACGGCTTTCTCAAGAGCGTCAGCGGCCAGGAATATTACTTTCACCGCAATGCGGTGCTGCACGGCGACTTCGACCGCTTGACCGTGGGTACCCGGGTGCGTTTCGAGCCCAACGAAGGCGACGAAGGACTACAGGCCAGCTCCATACAGATCATCGACAAGCCCGGCGTGGGCGGCGCGGCGGATGGTGAGGACGGCCTCGACATGCCCGCCGGCTGGGAGCAGGAGCCCCGTCACTGAGAGCCTGTAGTACTGAGAGCCCTGGAGCAGAGCGTCAGAGTTCCTCGAGGCCCTGCTCACGCTGCGCCAGCGCCCAGCCGCCGAGGTCCTTGTAGCGGTTGACGATGGCGCAGAACAGCTCGGCGGTGCGCTCGGTGTCGTAGCGTGCCGAGTGCGCTTCCTGGTTGTCGAAGGGGATGCCCGCCGCACGACAGGCCCGAGCCAGTACCGTCTGGCCGTAGACCAGCCCCGAAAGGCTGGCGGTGTCGAAGCTGGAAAAGGGATGGAAGGGGTTGCGCTTGATGCCGCAGCGGTTGACAGCGGCATTGAGAAAGCCATGATCGAATGCGGCGTTGTGGCCCACCAGCACGGCGCGGGTGCAGCCGTGGGACTTGATCGCCTTGCGCACCGGGCGAAAGATCTCACCCAGGGCTTCGGCCTCGGAAAGCGCGACCTTCTGGCGCAGCGGGTCGTCGAGCTTGATCCCGGTGAAGTCGAGCGCCGACTGTTCCACGTTGGCGCCGGAGAAGGGCTGCACATGGTAGGCGTAGGTGGCGTCGGGCATCAGGTTGCCTTCCGGGTCCATCGTCAGCGTCACCGCGGCGATTTCGAGAATGGCGTCGCGTTCGGCGTTGAAACCGCCGGTTTCCAGATCGACCACCACCGGCAGGAAACTGCGAAACCGCTGGGCCATCAACTCGCGGGTGATCGCCTCGCTCATGCGCCTCTCCTCATCACTTCCCTCTCGCTGCCTGTCGCTGTCGTCGTATCGCCGTGGTACTGGCCAGCCATGGCCAGGCCGCTGCGTTTGGAGCAAAAGTCTATCAGCTTGGCTGCGATACGTCCTGTCGCCGGTATTCGCCAGCCGGCAGCCACGCTATACTGCTCGCTCTGTGACGTTTACCTGAGAGGAGCCCCCGAATGTCCGATGTCAAGAAGGTCGTGCTTGCCTATTCCGGCGGCCTGGACACGTCCGTCATCGTCAAGTGGTTGCAGGAAACCTACAACTGCGAAGTCGTGACCTTTACCGCCGACATCGGTCAGGGTGAGGAAGTCGAGCCGGCGCGCACCAAGGCCCAGGCGCTGGGTGTGAAGGAGATCTACATCGAGGACCTGCGCGAAGAGTTCGTGCGTGACTACGTCTACCCGATGTTCCGTGCCAACACGATTTACGAAGGCGAGTACCTGCTGGGTACCTCCATCGCGCGTCCGCTGATCGCCAAGCGCCTGATCGAGATCGCCAACGAGACCGGTGCCGATGCCATCTCCCACGGTGCCACCGGCAAGGGCAACGACCAGGTGCGCTTCGAGATGGGCGCCTACGCGCTCAAGCCCGGCGTCAAGGTGATCGCGCCGTGGCGCGAGTGGGACCTCACTTCCCGCGAGAAGCTGATGGCCTACTGCGAGCAGCACGACATTCCCGTCGACTTCTCCAAGAGCAAGAAGAAGTCGCCGTACTCCATGGACGCCAACCTGCTGCATATCTCCTACGAGGGCGGCATCCTCGAGGATCCGTGGGCCGAGGCCGAGGAGGACATGTGGCGCTGGAGCGTGTCGCCCGAGGCCGCGCCGGATGAGCCCACCTACGTCGAGCTCACCTACGACAAGGGTGACGTCGTCGCCATCGACGGCAAGCCGATGAAGCCCCACGAAGTACTCGAGAGGCTCAACAAGCTGGGCGGCGACAACGGTATCGGCCGTCTCGACATCGTCGAGAACCGCTACGTCGGCATGAAGTCCCGCGGCTGCTACGAGACCCCGGGCGGCACCATCATGCTGCGCGCCCACCGCGCCATCGAATCGATCACCCTCGACCGCGAGGAAGCTCACCTCAAGGATGAGCTGATGCCCAAGTACGCCAAGGTGATCTACAACGGCTACTGGTGGAGCCCGGAGCGCCGCATGCTGCAGGCCGCCATCGACGAGACCCAGAAGAACGTCTGCGGAGTGGTACGCATGAAGCTCTACAAGGGCAACGCCACCGTGGTCGGCCGCAAGTCCGAACAGTCGCTGTTCGACGAGTCCATCGCCACCTTCGAGGACGATGCCGGCGCCTACAATCAGAAGGATGCCGAAGGCTTCATCAAGCTCAACGCGCTGCGTCTGCGCATTGCGGCCGGTAAGGGCCGCCAACAGAGCTGATCGGCTGTCGATTCGCTACGAAACGCGCCGGCCAATGGCCGGCGCTCTCGTTTGAAAAGTACGTGAGGGTGATAACAATGCTGAAGAAACTCTTGGGTGGGCTGTTCGGCAGCGGTGAGGCCAAATCGGGCACGGCCAGGGCTGCCGAGCCAGTGGAGTACAACGGCTACCAGATCGTCTCGGAGCCGGTCGAGCAGGGCGGCCAGTACCGCGTCAGCGGCTGGATTCGCAAGCCCGGTGCCGACGGCGAGCTGCTTGAGCATCGCTTCGAGCGCTCCGACCTGGTACCGGGTCGCGAGGCCTGCGACCAGCTGATGGTGAGCAAGGCGCAGCGCTACATCGATCAGGTCGGCGACGGCATGTTCGAGCCGCGCTGAGCGCCGGTCGTAGCGGAGGATTCGCGCCGCTTCCTCATCCCTTGGCCCAAGTGCCGGACCTGGCGCGTGTCGATACACTACTCCTAACGCATATTAGCGATGGGAGACGGTATGCAACTACTCCACCGGGCCTCGCCCTGGCGTGAGCTCTTCGCCGACGATACGCCACCGGCGCCGGCAACCTTGCTGGCGCCACTGTGCGAAGCGCTGGACGAACTTGGGCCGAGCACCGATCTTCCTGCCGCCCATGCCTGGCAGCCGCGGCTGGTCGAGGCGCTCGAGCGGCTCGACCTGCCGGCCTGGCGCATCAGTCAGTTGATCAGCGATCACAACGAAATGCTTTACCGGCGGGCCATTCTACTCTCGCTCAACGAGATGCAGGGGCAGGGCTGGGGCAAGCCACCGGTGGCGTTCTGCGTACTGACGCTGGGTTCCGCCGGGCGTCATGAAAGCCTGCTGGGGCCCGATCAGGACAACGCCATGATCGTGGCCGACTATCCCGACTCCCGACATACCGAGATCGACGGCTTCTTCCAGGCGCTGGGCGAACGTTTCACCGCACGCCTCGACGAGGCGGGCATACCGCTGTGCAATGGCCATGTGATGGCACGCTGGCCGATGTGGCGCAAGCGCCTCTCCGAGTGGTGTGAGCAGCTGACCCTGTGGACCCAGGACCGGCGGGTCAAGCGCGTACAGCAGAGCAACATCCTGCTCGACTTTCATCCCGCCTTCGGCGATGCCGATTTGGCCTCGGCGCTGGCCGAGCATGTTCGGCTCGTCATGCCCGGGGCCGGCCTGTTCCTCGACGAGATGGCGAATCTGCTCGATGAACTGCCGGTGGCGCTGGATCGCTTCGGGCGGCTGGCTGGGGACGGGGACGGAGCTCCCCACGAGAATGCACTGAATCTCAAGCGTCAGGGGCTGTTGCCGCTGGTCAATGCCGTACGCCTGTTGTCGTTGCGCCATGGCGTAAGCGTGCCCGATACGCGCCTGCGGCTGCCGGCCCTGGTATTGAAAGGGGCGCTCACGGCACAGCAGGCCCGAGCGGGCACAGCGGCGTTGGACCGCCTGCAGGAGCTGTTGCTGCAAGCGCAGCTGGCGAGCCTGAAGGCGGGTGGGGCGCCGGATGGTTGGGTCGACGCGACCCGGCTGGAAGAGGACCAGCGGCTGCTGCTGCGTCACGACATGCAGGTCATCCGCCGCTTGGTGCGAACGGCACAGAGTGGCCGCAGATAGCCGCTTGGGCCTAGGTGACGTATTGCGGGCTCACTTGGCTGCAAGAATTGTGGAAAGCATTTCGAAAGCAGTGTCATGGGCCCGGCAATATAGTGCAAGCAATTGATCTCTTTCACCGGAGTGCCCGAATTCACGCATGGCAAAGTGGCGCTCCGTCGCTTCGATACGCTGCAAGACACTCCCATAGTCTCCCTTGCGATGCAGAATGGCCTCGGTCGTTGTGGTATCCAGGTCGAGGCACTCGAGAAACTCTTGCCGGGAAACGCCCAGCAACAGCTCTGCCGTGGATACCAGGCCGATGAAATAGGCATCCTGTTCGTTTAGCGCATGCTGCCTCGCCAGCATTTCGCACGCCTTCGCCCGCGTCAGCGCCAGCTCGGCATGTTCCGATTTGGCGTCACCCAGCAATCCGAACAAGGCGACCCAACTGGCCAGTTGGCACAAGCCCAGATGGGTTACGACGCCTCTCAACGAAGTAATGGGGGCGAGAGGATGATAAAAGGCACTGTTTGCCACTCGGGTCAGTTTGAGAGCCAGCTCCGGGTCGGCCTCTATCAGCGCAATGATCTCCTCGGTGTTGGGCTCGGGCTGATAGAGAGCACGAAGCAAGGCCGTTGCGTGAAGCGTGGCGGTTGGAATCTTCTTGCCGTATACAGGGCTGGGTCTTGCATAGTAATACCCTTGGAAGAGATCGAAACCCAACTGCAAGTAGATGTCCCGCTCTTCCAGGGTCTCGATGCGTTCTGCCACCCATTTGAGATTCAGATGGGAAAGTCTCTCCTTGTGTCGCTTTGCTTCTGCTGGCTCTACGGACGAGATGTCGACCTTGACATAGGAGGCCATGGGAATCAGCGGCTCCCAACTGGGCTCGAAGGCAAAATCGTCCAGCGCGAACCGATACCCTCTGGCATGGAGACGCCGCACGGTTTCGATCATCTCGTTGGTGGGTACCATTCGCTCCACGAGTTCGATCACGACATGCTCGGGA
Organism: Halomonas sp. MCCC 1A11062; assembly: GCF_021404355.1. Taxonomy (NCBI): domain Bacteria; kingdom Pseudomonadati; phylum Pseudomonadota; class Gammaproteobacteria; order Oceanospirillales; family Halomonadaceae; genus Halomonas; species Halomonas sp. MCCC 1A11062. The sequence goes on along the minus strand of NZ_JABFTW010000028.1, from coordinate 2,807 downwards.
GATACCGGCAGGAAATGTGGCGACAACAGGATATCGGTGGATACATTGACGAAGGCAGGCACTTTGACTGCCTGGACTCTCTGTGTGACGGCGGTGCTGAGCTGATACACCACTTCGGCTGTCGCAACGGCCTCGCCGACTTCTTCCGCACTAAGGCCGGACTCGTTGCGATATAACAACTCGACGGCATGAATCGTGTCGTGCTTGTCGAAAATTGGCTGTGAGGCTAGCAGAAGGCTATCTGCGTTACCGATTTCCTGTGTCATTCCTTTCACTCTCGGCTGTTGCTCCTTCGCTCTAGATCGGCCGAAAGTGTTATTTCTTTAACATGGGTTAATGCGCCTCTGTATAGTGCCGAGCCATGTAACGCCGGTCGCCTGCGGCCCGAAGAGCGGGCCGCAGGTGTCCAAAGCGGTGACTACTTGCCGTGAAACAGGCGTTAGAAGGTTTCCCACTCCTCTTCGGCTTTCTTCTTACGCTTCCGGGGCTGTGGCTTCGGATCCACCGGTCGCGACGTGACGGATGGGGTTGCCGGAAGCGCGCGCTGCGGTTGGGCCCTAGGCGTCGAAACGCTGTTGGCAGGCGCATCGCCCAAAACGAAAGTGGACATCAGCTCGTCGAGCAGACGTGCATTCTCGTGCATGGTGGCTGCCAGGCTGGCGCTCTGATTGACCATGGCGGCGTTCTGCTGCGTCATGGTGTCCATCTCGGCCACTGCCGTATTGACCTGCTCGATGCCCGCGGTCTGCTCCCGTGCGCCGGCAGTGATCTCGCTGATCACATCCGACACCTGAACCACGCTTTGACGCAGTTCCATCATCCGCTCGACGACCGCCTGCACGATCTCGCTACCCTCCTGAGTGTGCTTGACCGAGGTATCGATCAATCCGCGAATGTCCTTTGCCGCATCGGACGAGCGGCTGGCCAGGTTGCGCACCTCCTGCGCCACCACCGCGAAACCGCGCCCGTGCTCGCCGGCACGAGCCGCCTCCACCGAGGCGTTGAGGGCCAGAATGTTGGTCTGGAAGGCGATGGAGTCGATCAGGCCGATGATGTTGCTGATCTTGTTGGCCGATTCATCGATGGCTGCCATCTTGCTGCGCATTTGGGTCATGGCCTCGTTGCCTCGTTCGGCCACGCTCGCCGCATTCACGGCCAGACCATTGGCTTGCTCGGAAGCCTGAGCCGTGTGCGACACGGTGGAGTGAATCTCCTCCATGGAGGCAGAAGTCTCCTGCAGGTTGGCTGCTGCCTGCTCGGTTCGCGATGAGAGTTCCTGAGTGCCATCGGCGATGTCGCCTGCGCCGGCCAGCACCGTACGGGCATTCTCGCGTACCTGAAGCAGCGTCTTCTGCATACGCTCGACGAAGGCGTTGAACTGGAGGGCGAGTTGGCCCACCTCGTCCTGGCTGTCCACCTGCAGGCGCTGAGTCAAATCGCCCTTGCCCTGGGCGATGTCGGCCATGGCAAGCGTGGTACGGCGGATGGGAGAGAGTACCTTGCGTGCCGAGATTGCCACGATGGTCAACAGCAGCGCCAGCGTGGCAACGCCGGCGAGCAGCAGCGAGAAGAGCAGATTGCTGCTGACACGGGTGAAAACGGTATTGGGAATGGCGGCAGCCAGTACCCAGCCATCGGTTCCGTCTATGGGGTGCCATACCATGGTCACGGCTCCACCGACGGGAGAGATGACCCGACCGATGCCGGGCTCGCCCGCCATCATCAGCCGACCCAACGCATTGGCTCCCGTGAATCCGGCCTGGTCGGCTTCGGTGACCCGTAGCTCCATACGAACCTCAGGGTCCGGGTGGGCAACCACCACGCCGGTGCGGTCGACCATGTAGCCGTAGCTGCCTTCGCCAGCATCGATGGCCGAGGTGATATCGGAAACCGCCGCCATGGAGAGTGTGATGCCCAGCAGCCCGATGCGATTGCCGCGGTCATCGAAGATCGTTTCGGCGACGATGGCCGTCGGCTTACCGCTGACCAACGATAGCACCGGGTTGCCGAGCAGTCGGTCAGCCGTACCGTCGACGACCAGCTCCTTGAAGTAGCCGCGCCCGGAGATGTCTGCCCGGGCGCCGGTATGGGTAATGGTGTCGCCAGTGGCATCGGCAAAGTAGAACGACTCGATGGTGGCATCGCCCGGGTGGCGGGACTTCAGCCATTCGAGATGCGACTCGACGTCGACGGATGCGGCCAGGCGTTCGTCCTTGGCCAGCCCGCTCAGCAGGGTGCGGTAGCCGGCGATCCAGCGTCCGATCTCGTCGGCGCGGGCTTCCACCTGGCGCATGCTGGTGTTTTCCACCATGGGGGGAATGGCGGCGTTGAGTTGGGTATGCACGATGACGCCAAGGGCCAGGAATGCCGCCAGCAGTGGCAGGCCGATGGCACCGAGCAGTTTTTGCGTAAGGGTCAAGCGGGACAATGCTCTCATTTAGGGCTCTCTTGCAGGCTCTTTTCTTTGGTCGTCGGGTCCCGTTCCGCCGGCGCAGCGATTGCGGTCGTGGCGCATGGCCGCCTTTCACTCGGGGATGAGTGAGGTGCGCGAAGTGGTTTCTAGCTGTTGTTTTTATGGAAACGCGAGGAACGGTCTGTGGAGAGATGGCCGGAGCCACTCTACACGGACGCTATCGGCAAAAACCTAAGGGACTTTAGGAGTCTGTAAGAAAACTGCCATTGAAGTCCTAGATTCATAGAATAACCGCAGCACTTTGGACCACCCGGTAGAAGCAGGAGGGCCAGCGCCGGTACCCTCCCTGCTTTACCGACCAAAGTGAAGCAGAGCATGGGATACCGACAGCTGA
>NZ_JABFTW010000027.1:0-53561 GCF_021404355.1 Halomonas sp. MCCC 1A11062 | reverse complement strand
AAGGACAAGCGCAAGGCCGGCACACCTTCAACAACCATGAAATAACCCAGCGGGCCTAGGGGGTCACTTTTATTTCGGCGTTCTACGCCCAAAGGGGGTCACTTTTCAGTCGGCGTTGACAGCTATATGCTCGTCCGCTCCGTAGTCAGCTTCTTGACAGGCATTTTGACCTGGCTATTCGCATTGCTGACAGGTCTCGATCTCGCCATCGCCTGGGGAATTTTGGCCTTTGCGTTGAACTACATTCCTTTCCTGGGTTCCATTCTAGCCGTTTTCCCACCAGTAATTTTTGCCGTTGTCCAGTTCGATAGCTGGCAAGATCCGGCTCTGATTCTTCTCGGTATGACATTGATACAGTTTTCGATTGGCAACCTCCTGGATCCCAAACTCGAAGGTCATGCGCTGGCCATTTCACCAATTTCCGTCGTATTTTCCATTTTTTTCTGGGGAATGCTTTGGGGCATACCCGGGGCTTTTATGGGCGTCCCCTTACTGATCGCCATCGTCACGATTTGTCATCATTTTCATGACACCTGCTGGATAACGCGAATGTTGACTCCAGGTGGACGAAAAACCCCTCACTCAAGCACATGGCGATGATGAAATTCCATCTCTGTGGCGGGCTCTCCACTTCGTTTTATCCGCAACTGAAGATGGTACCCCCCCTCTTCTGGAAAACTGAAGAAATTTCCATAAGTAATCGTATCGGCGATAGACATGGGCTCCAGCGACCGATACGTTCCAGCATGACCTTCATGCCGTATGCGTGCAGCAACTTCAGCGTCCTCGATTCGCTGGCCGGATTCCTCATCTACTACAGTAACGATGAGGTGTTGCTCCCGGGTCGTGATACCCTCACGCCCCTGATGAATGACTCGATGCTCCCTTATCATCTCTGCTGGCAGAATACCAATATATACGGTCATGCCATCAGCCGACTGGGAGTATCTATCATCGGCTGACAATGACCCAGTACTCCATAATGTCAAGCAGGCAATAAGAAGCAGAGACTTTCTAAAATAATTCATGGCCTTTCTCCCAAAAAAATGCTTCGCCTATTTTCTCTTCCCACTACCATGCGTTTTTTGGTGGCAACTCCAAGGCTCATGAGTTGCATTATCCTTTACGTTCTGATCGACAAAACGGTAGTGTTCTTCCTTCAACCTCGTCCACCAATCATGGCTTACCTCGACTGCATGCTTCCTCAGTATATCCTCCACACAGTCGAGGCATATTCGCGTTGCATCATAAGCAAGGTCGAGCCGACTTTTCCTTGAGTCATACGATACACTCTCCAGCCCATAAAGCTGATCGATGTCGGCGATTGCCGCCTGAATCGCCGCCTCATCACAGGGCACCAGCTTCAGATGCCGGGTTACCAGATTGATCTCGGACACACCCAAGCGGCGATCTTTATCGCTCATATCAATTACCTTATTCTTCAAGAGTATCGTGCTAGCGCATCAGTCCTTTAAGTATTGCTCGGACTGGAGCCACTCACATTGATATGGATCAAGTTTGATCTCACCTTAAAAAAACAGCCAGACATGACGTTATTACTTTATGCACCTCTTCGCTTTCTTTGAAAGAAAATTTTCAACGTAGCTGCCGATTGCAAGATCAAGACGCTTCCGATAAGAGCAAGGAACCAGAATCGAAACCAGTTTGGATCCGGAACCCCACGCTGAAAAACCAGATTCCTGAGGCTCAGCTCATAGTGCAAGAAGAGGAAGTAGCTTGCATGAAGGGCTACAAGATAGAAAATTACGTAAGCGTAATTCTGAAGGTGCTTCCATGTTGAGCTGCCCAGGAAGCGCATGGCCTTGTCGGACGATATGGCGAACAGCACGAGCCCAAGGAAGAGAGCGATCAGACCGATCATGTTGGCAAGCCCGAAGCCCGGGTCAACGAGAACTGGGTCCGAAAGCCCCACTACCGGCAAGTCCTGATAGCCTAAAAAACCGCGGATCGACCAGCGTGCCCAGCCATCCCACACCAGGAAACCGTGTACCAAGGCAAAAATGGCAAACCAGATTCCAAAAGCTCGCCGCCAATTGACGAGATAACCTAGTCTCCGGGGCCACAGCCTTGCCAGCGGACCTATCGCCATGACGACAACCAATAGAATGAAGGCGGCATCACCGAAGGCCCGCCAAGTGCGCATTTCCGCGTCCCACTCCATACGGCTCAACCAGAATAGCCCGGCTGCCGCGGCACCGGTCAGGGCGACAGCGAAGTGCTTGCCAAAGTGCCAGCTCTTTGTCTGCTCCTTGGTTTTTGTTGGTGATGCCCCTTCATCCATGATCCCACTAGCCTGTGCTCTATGCTCCATCTCCAACCCTCTCTCCTCTTTATCCTGACGTCTCGACTTCGCCGGGCTAAGCGCGCTGATAAATGGCGTCAGTCGAGGCGTACCCAGTCGCGACCGCCGTTGTCGCTCTGCAGCAGCCGCCCTTCGTCATCGGCTGCCACCAGGCGCTCAGGGTTGCTGGGATCCACCGCCAGGTGCAGGAGATAACGCTCTCCCCAACCACGCTTCACGACTTCCCACTCGCGGTTGGCCTCTTCGGCCATCAACAGACCGCTATCCAGCATGAAGGCATAGAGCCGCCCATCATGGGCCACCACCAGACTTACGGGACGGCGCTCGGGGTGAATGGGACGCCAGCGCTGGCCGCCATTGGGGCTCATCAGCAATCCGCCCTGGGTGGCAGCAAAAAGATGCTCGGGGTCACGGCTGGAAGCCGCCAGAGCGATCAGGCCGTCGGGAGCTCGTCCCTGGATCTCCCATTGATGCCCCCCGTCATGGCTGACCTGCAGCCAGCCAGCGTAAGCGCCGTAGAGCACATTCGGGTCGGCCTCACTGACGGTAAGTTGATGAAAATCCACCGGGCCATCGACACCTGGCGAACGCTGCTCCCAGCGCTTGCCGCCATCGGTGGAAACCACCAGGCCAAGGTTACCGCCTCGGGCCGGGTGGCCGCTGGCAAAGAACGTTTCGGCGTCGGCAGGGTGCGGCGTGAAGCCCATGAAGTCATGGGTCTCCTCCGAAATCCGGCGCGCCATTCGGTCGGCACCAACGGCGTAGAAGCCATGGTGGGTAGCCAGCCAGAGGCGATCGCTGTCCGAGCGGTCGAAGGCCAGGCCGTGTATATGGGTTTGCTGGCGCAGCTGCTCCAGGCTGATACCCTTCTCTTCGCGTGAGCAGCCCGCCAACAGCAGGGTCGCCAACGCAGTCAGCAGCAGAAAGGCGCTTTGGAAATAGCGCATCGTGAAATCTCTCTCATCATGATTGGACCCGGAGCCGCCCGGCGGCCCCGGATTGAAGAAGCAGCGGCGATCTCAGCTCACGCGGATCGTCGCCATCATGCCGACCTCCTCGTGCTCGATGATGTGGCAATGGAACAGCCAGTCGCCGGGTTCACGGAACACCATTCGCAGCTTCAGACGCTGATAAGGCGCCAGATTGACGGTGTCTTTCCAGGCCAGCCAAGGCGCTTGCTGCCATTCGCCTTCGGCATCGCGGGTGGCGATCACCTGGAAATGGGTACCGTGCACATGGAAAGGATGATCCATGTGGGAGTTGTTGAAGACCTCCCACTCCTCCACCTCGCCCACCTTGCCTTCGAACAGAATCTCATCCATGGCGAAGGCACGACCGTTGATCAGGAAATCCACCTCGGGGCGCTCGGCCGCTGCGTCCATGGCATGATCAGCCCCATGGCCAGGGCCGTGGGTACCATGATGACTGCCGCTGCCATGACCGGCATGCGGATCGCCGTGGCCGGCACCGTGATCGTCATGGCCGACATGCGGGTCGCCGTGGCCGGCACCGTGATCGTCATGGCCCGGCATCACTTCGGTCAGTTCCACCCGGCGTTGCACTGCCGGTTCACCCAACGGCTCGACACGGCCCAGGCGCTCGGGCAGTGCGATGGGAGCTTGAACCGCCGAGTCGAGCGTGTGAATCGCCAGCAGCGGTGCCACGTCGTCCAGATGGGGCGGCCTGTCTCCCATCCAGCCACGCTCGTAGGGGTGGCTGGCCAATTGGAAGTGTCCCTCGGCCCGCTCGCTGACCCGCACCAGCAGGTCGGCCCGCTCGCCCGGAGTGAGCAGCAGTTCCTCCAGCGGCTGCGGCCGCTCGATCGGCCCGCCGTCGGTGCCGATCAGGATCAACTCGTGATCATCCAGACGCAGGCGCAGATAGCGTCCGGCACAGGCATTGATCAGCCGCAGGCGCAAGGTAGAGCCCGGCGCCACATCGAGCCGCGGTTCGCGCTGGCCGTTGACCAGCAGCAGCTCGCCCTCGCGGCCGTTCATCCAGTCCTCAGCGGTATGGGGCGCGACCTCGCCATTCGCCCTCAGGCGCAGGTCGCTGATCACCAGCAGGTGCTCCTCGACCCCGGCAGGCAGTGCATCCTCGGCGGGGCGAACCAGCAGCGCTCCCGCCAGGCCATGCGCCACCTGCCTGGCCGTGCCCTCGTGAGGGTGGGGGTGGAACCAGTGCAGGCCCGCACTCCCGCTGGGGAAGACGTAGCGGTACTGGCGCGACTCACCCGGCGCCACGGCGTCCCAGGGAGCGCCATCGTGCGCCTGCGGTACCGGCACGCCGTGCCAGTGCAAGGTGGTCTCCTGCTCCAGCTCGTTGATCAGGGTGATATCCAGCTCATCGCCCTCTCTCACCTCGATCAGTGGCGCCACTTTGCCGTTGTAGAGCCATAGCCTGGCCTCGAGCTCATCGCTCAGGGGCACACTGTGGGGGGCCGGGGTCAGCACGCTGCGAAAGCGGCCGGCGGATTCGCTCAGGTTGACGATACGCGGCAGCGGCTGTAGCGGCTGGCCGCCCTTCGGCAAGGCGGCCAGGCTGGCAGGCGGCACCCCATGGGGGTGCTGGCGAGACAGGGCGTAACCCATGGTGCCAGCCGTCGACAGCAACAGCGCGCCCAGCGCCGAGTAGCCCAAGAATTCACGACGTTTCATTGACTTGTCCTCGAGACATGTACGCTCTCACCGCGAATCGATCGTCCGCGGCGCCATCAGGGAAAAGAGGTTCAGACCCGAGGAGGGCGTTCGATGGGATCCGGCGGTCCAAAAGGCCCGTCGGGAACGGCATCGAACGAGATCAATGAAGACGCCAAGGCGCGACCGTCCGACGACATCACGACGGTTCCGCACTGCAGGCAGGGTAGGCAGCAGGGAGACGCTGCGGAGGAATGCGGCTCATCCGGATCGGTCATTTCCCAGGCCAGCGGCTGCTCCTGGGCTACCAGGCTATCCAGGCAGGAAGCATCGCCATGGTGCCCACCGGCAACCACGGGTGGCACGATGACCAACATCAGAGCCAGCGACAGGCTCAGTAGCCAGTGCCAGGAGAATCGACGCATGGAGGTAGGGACGTATGAGCCAGTGGTAACCGGAGTATTTCATGCTCGGGAGAGGGGGAGCAACCTGGGTCCTGCCCATACCTTGCCTGAAAGATTCTTACGTTCGGGGTGGTCGGCTGACCGAGATCAGGAAATGGTGACTTTTCGCGGCTTGCGAGCCGGCGGCGCTTGTCTGCCTTTCTTCACATCGCGATGATGAACGGGTAGCTCTTCATCGGATACCAGCCGCTCATGCGCAGAATACTGCTTGTCCTGGTCAGCCTGTGCCTGGTCCTGTCACTGTCGGCAGGCTCAACGGCACTTGCCAGCGTGGACGCTGTGCGCGATGCCGCCCATGGCCAGCATGAGGCAGCCCGAGACGAGCACCCCGCCTGCGGCCAGACGGCCCACACCGATGTGACCGAGTGCCAGGTCAGCTGCCTGAGCAGCAGCCACTGCATGAGTGGGGCCATGCCGCTCGCTGCGACCCTGAGTTCGCCTGCCCTGGCGACGCGGCCCCCTTGCCATACCGGGGTCCGGCCCACTCCTCCCTGCTTCATGGATGAGCGACCTCCCAGAACCGCCTGATTTGCCGCTAACGACCCGGCGCGCCAGCGCCATTGACCTCGTATGCTGTCTATCAGGAGCCCACCATGGCGACCCTTCTCACCTATTCAGCCCCCTTGCTGTCGGGCAAGCCCGCCATGCCAGGAACAACCGCCCGAGCCGCCGTCCTCATGGCCGGCATGCTGCTGGCCGGCACACAGGCAACGCAGAGTTTCGCGCATGACGAGCCGGCACATACGCATGTCGCTCCGACGAGTGTGAGCCATGCGGCACATGACCATGACCATGACCATGACCATGACCATGACCAACAGGAGCATGGAAGTAAGGCGACCCACGATCACGGTCATCAGCAAGATCACGGCCACGACCACCAGGGTCACGACCACGCAGGCAGCGCGGAGAAGCACGACCCTGCTCATCGCACCCACGATGCCGAGCACGTGGAAGCGGCTCATGATGCGCACGATTATGACCACGCACATGACCACGCGCATGAGCATGCTCACGATCGGGCCATGCCGGAGGCATGGGCAGCCCGTGAGAACCCCCTGCCGCTGAGCGCCGAAGCCCTTGCCCGCGGTGAGCAGGTTTACCAGCAGTACTGCTACGCCTGCCATGGCCCGCTGGGCCAAGGCGATGGCCTGGCGCCCGCCGTCGCCTACTTCGATCCCAGCCCCACCAACCTGGCGCTGCACGGGCCGGCCCATGGCGCCGCGGAATATGCCTGGATCATCAGCGAGGGCAATGCCGAGAGCGCCATGCCGCGCTTCGACACCAAGCTGAGCGAGAAGGAAATCTGGTCCGTGGTGCACTACATTCGCCATGGCCTGACGCAAGCGCCGGACGAGCAGTACGCCCAGGCTCACCAGCACTGAAAACGAATCGGGCGCCCAAGGGCGCCCGATTCGCTCACGGCCTTACCAAGACAACTAGACGGCCAGTTCGCGCCAGAGCAGATGATCCTCTTCAGGCTCCTCTTCTTCGGGCTCCGGTTCCGGCTCGGGCGCCGGCGTCAGGGCAATGACCTCCCCGCTGGGATTCTCGAGCAGCTCGCGCAGCATTTCGTAGTTCAGGGCCGTTGCCGGCTCGTCATCGTCACGCTGCAGCATGGCCAGCGTTTCCATCAGGTTGGCCATGCCGGTTTCCTGCTCGCCCAGCGCCTCGTAGACCTGCACGTAGGGCGTGTCGCCGTCCCAACCCGCCTTGATCGGCTGGTTGATGAGGTGTACCTGCATACCGACCGGCACGCGGTCGAAGATCGACTCGATGTCCTCGGGGAACATGCGGATGCAGCCGCGGCTGGCCCGCATGCCGATACCATCGGGCAGATTCGTGCCGTGAATGAGATAGCCGGGGATGTCGAGCAGGATGGCATGCCTGCCCAGCGGGTTGTCCGGCCCCGGCGGCACCACGGCGGGCGCCGTTTCGCCACGCGCGGCGGCCTCCTCACGCACCGAGCGGGGCGGATACCAGGCCGGGTCCTTGAGCCGCATGGTGGTCTTGGTGATGCCCAGCGGCGTATCGAAACCTTCGCGACCGATGCCGATGGGATAGGTCTCGACGCGCGGTGTCTCACCCTCCCTCGTCGGCGGGTAGTAATAGAGCCTGAGTTCGGCCACGTTGATCACGATGCCCTTGCGCTCTACCGGGGGCAGGATGAAGCGGCCGGGAATCAGCACTTCGGTGCCCTCGCCCGGCATCCACACGCTGACATCGGGGTTGGCACGGCGGATCTCTTCGTAGCCGACGTTGTTGGCGCGGGCTATGTCGAGCAGGGTCTCCTCGGCTTGTGCCTTGACAACGTAATCCTCGCCGATGACGTCGCCCTGCTCAGGCAGAGGATAGTGCCCCTTGGGCCACTCCTGCTCCGTTTCGTTGCCGTTTTCCTCCGGTGCTTCCTCGGCCCAGCTCATCCCGGCCAGCAACACGGTGGCCAGTATGCCCAGACCAAGGGACAACCAGGTCTGGCGTCGCAAGAGCCAGTTGCACTCACGTACCGCAGCGTAAAGGTTCATAGCATTGCCTCTTGCCTGTCTATCCTTAGGAAACTAATGAAAAATGCCCCTATCATAACGATCTGTGCAAAATTCGACACCTCATGGGCTCCAGGTTCACCCTGCGCCGGTTCACAGCACGGGCGCAAAGAGGTAGGCGCCCCGCCCCGCGACACGCTGCCAAAGCGGCCGGTCGAGAATGTCCTCAGCCGTCATCTGGCGCGATCTGGCGAAGTCACGGTCGAACATCGCCTCCACATCGCTGGCAAACTCCCGGTCCATGATCAGCGCCGTCACCTCGAAGTTGAGGCGGAAGGAGCGATTGTCGAGGTTCACCGTGCCCACGGCGGCCCAGACGTCGTCCACCAGAAACGCCTTGCCGTGCAGAAAGCCTTCCTGATAGCGATGAATTTCGACCCCGGCGTCGATCAGCGGCCCCAGAAAGGCATAGGCCGCATAGAAGGTCAGCAGATTGTCCGGTCGCTCGGGAATCAGGATCCTGACATCGATACCGTTGAGTGCCGCCAGCTTGAGCATGCCCTGCACACCCTCGTCGGGAACGAAATAGGGGCTCGAGATCCAGATCCGCTCGCGCGCGGAATGGATTGCCTGCTGGATCATCAGGCTGGCGGTCTCGAAGCGATCCGCCGGACCGGTGGGCAGGATCAGTGCCGGCACCCCATTGACCGAAGGTACGGTGGGCTCCCAGGGTAGATCGGGCACCTCCTCGGTGGCCCAGTGCCAGTCCTCGATGAAGACGAGCTGCAGCGCCAGCGCCGCCGGTCCCTCCAGCTTGAGGTGAGTGTCACGCCATGGGCCAAGATCCTCGTGGCCGTGGAGATACTCGTCCCCAATGTTGAAGCCACCCACCCAGGCGCGCGCTCCATCGGCCACCACGATCTTGCGGTGATTGCGAAAGTTGAGCTGGAAGCGGTTGCCCGGCCCACGCGTCGAGTGGAATCGGTGTACGTTCACCCCGGCATCGCGCAGCGTCTGCAGATAGGCGTTCGGCAGTTTGTAGCTACCGATCTCGTCGTACAGGAAATAGACCTCGACACCTTCGCTGGCCTTGGCAATCAGGCGCTGCTGGAGCTCGCGGCCGAGGTCGTCGTTGCGCACGATGTAGAACTGCACCAGCAGGTAACGCTCCGCAGCGTCGATACCGGCAAAGATGCTGGCGAAGGTCTCCTCACCGTCGATCAACAGCGTGGCGTCGTTACCGCCCAGGTAAGGCAGCTTGGCCAACTGCTCCACGCCGGCCAGGTGACGGTGCTCGTGCGGCCACTCGACACCATGCGCGCGCAGCTCGCCGAGCTTGTCCGCCAGGGCTCGGGCCAGCTCGGAATCCTCGTCACGACGCGAGGTGACATAGCCTTCGAAGGTGTTGCGCCCGAAGATCCAGTAGGTCGGCACGGCGACGTAGGGAATGGTGTTGAGCGAGACGATCCAGGCGATTGCCCCCTGGGACGTGCGGCTCGACATCAGCGCTTCCACCGACGACACCAGCCCTACCACATGCGCCACCAGCATGAACACGGCCAGCTTGCCCCAGGAGCGGCGCCCCCGGGGCCGTGTGCGCGTCAACCAGGCGACCATCAACTCGCCTCTTGCGCGGAAGTCGACACCGCGACTCGCTCATCGCGAGCCTGCCGCCGCGACCATGCGATGAGCGCTGCGCCAGCGGCGATCATCGGCAGGGTCAGCAGCATGCCCATGGTCACCCAGCCGAAGGCGATGAAACCGATATGGGCATCGGGCAGGCGCACGAACTCCACGGCAAAGCGGAAGACGCCGTAGAGCAGCAGGAACAGTCCCGATACCAGACCTCTGCGCCGAGGGCGGCTCGAGATCCACCACAGCACCGCGAACAGCACCACACCCTCGAGGGCAAACTCGTAGAGCGCCGAAGGGTGGCGTGGCTCCGGCCCCAGGTGCGGGAACGGCATGGCCCAGGGCAGATCGCTCACGCGCCCCGGCAGTTCGTGGTTGATGAAGTTGCCGATGCGCCCGGCGCCCAGCCCTATCGGCACCAGCGGAGCGATGAAATCGGTCAGCTGGAAGAAGGCGAGATTCTTCTTGCGCGCAAACAGCAGCGCCGCCAGCAGCACGCCGATCAGGCCGCCATGAAAACTCATTCCCCCATCCCAGAGCCGGAAGGCCCACAGCGGGTTGGCCAGGAACTGCTCCATACCGTAGAACAGCACATACCCCAGGCGTCCTCCGGCCACCACGCCGATGGCGGCATAGAACAGCAGATCGCCAATGTCGTCATGAGTGAGCCCCAGGCGATGGGCGCGATAGCGCCCCAGCAGCCAGGCGGCGACGAAGCCCACCACGTACATCAACCCATACCAGTGGATCTGCAGCGGCCCGATGGCGATGGCCACCGGATCGATGTCGGGATAGTTCATCTCGATCGTGCTCCTTGCAGGCACATGGCTGGAGCCATCGCACCTGCGGCGAATTGAGTGTGAATGCCGCTGAGCATCGACATTCCGAATCCAATGCCGGGCACAGCGACACCGCTGTGCGGGCAAGCATCATTCAGAAAGGGGCAGGCGCTATGCCCGCGGAGGGCGCTCCGGTCGCTCGCGAGGGGCGTGGAGAAGCGTCGTGTCGACGGGCCGACGAGGCTCGAGTGAGCGAGGGGCCACTGAGGCAAGCGCTAGGCCGGCACTGGAGCAAACAGGTGTTGCACTCGTACAGGCAGGTTGTTCGCCCCCCTGGGCTTGGCCGTTGTCGGCCTCGAACACGAGGCCAGCGTCCAGAGACGAAGAGGCACCCGTCTGGCAATCGGCGTCAGCGTAATTCCAGGCGCCCAGGGCCACCTGCGGCAGCGTAAGCACGATGCCGAAGAGGAGACAGAGCAGCCAGGCGAAAGGGCGAGAACGCATCGAAATGGATCAACCGAGTGTAGGTCATGGTCGTGCCTAGTCTTCCATGCTCGCAAGCGAGTCGCAAGCGCCCCTGTTCTCATGCCAAAAAAAAGCAAAAAAACAACAACCTATGTGCGGCACTCAGGTTGAGAAAAACGATGCTGATTGATACAAGTCAAAGGGAGGCTCAGCGGGTTCGTCTATTCTGATATTGCCTATCATGTCGGAGCGCCACGCCATGCTGCAGCGGGCCGTTACACCCTCACAGCACTGCATCACCCGTCGCGGGTGGTGCCGCAGTTGGCTTTTCAGCCTGCTGCTGCTGTCGATGGCCGTGGTGTTCGGCGTTCAGGCAATGGCGCATCCAGCGCCGGCATCTCCACACTCCGTGGTCGAAAGCCTTGCGCAAGCAAACCCGCCAGCACCTGCGCCACACTGCGAGCACGGCCACGGCGGGGAACATGCCGCAGAGCTCCTGCTGCGCGCGGAGCGCCTGGACGTCGATGGCGCTCCTTGCCATCGCCCTGTTCCCGCGGTGACACCGCCGCCCGTCGCCGTCACCATCGGCTTGCCCAGTGCCGCTCCCACGCTTGCCAACCCACCGCTCTATCTGTTGACGCAGCGCCTGCGTCCCTGACTCCTCTGCAACACCCCACCTGTCTTGCGGCAATTCCCGGTGACGTCCCACTGGACGCTCGCCAATTCCGGCAGCAAACCCCGAGCGTTCACGCTCGCAGGAGAACGACATGAAACTGCGCAAGCTCGCAATTGCCACGGGCCTCGCCCTGGCTATCGGTACTACCGCCTCCAGCCTGACTCTTGCCCAGGGGATGGGGCCAGGAGGCGGCATGATGGGCGGCGGCATGGGCCCCGGCATGATGGGCGGCGACATGATGCCCTGCCCGATGATGGATGGCGGCAAAGGCATGCTGCAGATGCTCGAGCCCGAACAGCGCAGCGAACTGCGCGAACTCATGCGTGAGCATCGCCCCACCCAGTTCGAGCGCATGGGGCAGCTGATGAACCTGCGCGACGACCTGATGGCTGCCATGCATGCCGAGCGACCCGATCCCGAAGAGGTGCAGGCCATTCATGCTCAGATGGCGGAACTCCATGGCGAGATGATGGCGGAGATGGTGCGCATGCGTAACGCCATGCACGACCTGCTCACCGACGAGCAGCGCGAGCAATGGCAACAGCAAGCCACACCGCAAGCCGACGAGTCGGATGACCACGCGGCCCACCACTGATCGTCGATAGCCGCCTGGTATCGGGCGGCCGGCCACGGCCGCCCGGGAACACGGCGCGAGGGAGCATGCGATGACCACAGCGACGAAACGGATCACCCTGACAGTGCCCGGCATGGGCAGCGACCACTGCGCCGGTATCGTACGCACGACGCTCCAGCGTCTCGACGGCGTCGGCGACATCCAGACCAATATCGCCAGCCACCGAGTCAGCGTCGGCGTCGCGCAGGGCGGCCCCGACGCCGATGCCTTGAAGCAGGCGGTGGAGGGGGCCGGCTATGACGTCGCGGCGGTAAGCGGCGAAGCCGAGGCGGATGGCGAGGCAGATGCCGTCATCGAGGAAGGCTACCTGCGTCAGGCCCGCAAGCGGCTGTGGATCGCCGGCGTGCCCACCACGCTGATCATGATCCTGATGATGCCGCACATGTTCTGGCAGCCGATTCCCGGCTACCTGGCCATCGTCGCCCTGCTCGCCTTCCCGGTGGTGTTCCTGTATGGCGGTGCGGCCACCCATCGCTCGAGCTGGCGCTCGCTGAAGAACGGCACCTTCAACATGGATGTGCTGATCTCCATGGGCAGCCTGCCGCCCTACCTGATCGGCCTGATCGGCTTCGTCTACCCGATGACCTCTTTCATCGAGATGGCGGCCACCATCATGACCTTCCATCTGCTGGGCCGTTATCTCGAGGCACTGGCCAAGGGGCGCGCTTCACAAGCCATTCGTCGCCTGCTGACGCTGGGCGCCAAGACCGCCCGAGTAGAACGCGGTGGCGAAGAGGTCGAGGTGCCGGTCAAGGAGCTCGAGCCCGGCGACATCATGGTCGTGCGCCCCGGCGACAAGATCCCCACCGACGGCGAGGTGATCGAGGGCGAGAGCCACCTCGACGAATCCATCGCCACCGGCGAATCGATCCCCGTCTACAAGAGCGTCGGCGACAGCGTGATCGGCGCCACCATCAACAAGGAGGGGCGGCTGCGAGTGAGGGCCACCAAGGTCGGTGGCGACACCTTCCTCTCCCAGGTGGTACGTCTGATCGACCAGGCCCAGGGCTCGCGGGTGCCGATCCAGGAGTTCGCCGACCGCATGACCGGCCGCTTCGTGCCGGCGGTACTGTTGATCTCGCTGGCCAGCCTGGTCGCCTGGCTGCTGCTTCCCGACGTCTTGCGCCCGATCCTCGACTGGGGCGCGAACTTCCTGCCCTGGGTGAACCCGGAAGCCAGTACACCGGTGCTGGCACTCATCGCCGCCATCGCCGTGCTGGTCATCGCCTGTCCCTGCGCGCTGGGTCTGGCCACGCCGACGGCCCTGATGGTCGGCTCCGGCATCGGCGCCGAGCGCGGCATCCTGATCCGTTCCGGCGAGGCGATCCAGACCTTCAAGGACATCAAGGTCATGGTGCTCGACAAGACCGGCACCATCACCCGCGGCGAGCCGAAGCTCACTGAGGTGGTCACGGCGGAAGGAGTCGAAGAGAAAGAGCTGCTGAGACTGGCGGCAAGCGTCGAGAACGCCTCGGAGCACCCCATCGCTCGCGCCATCGTCGACGGCTCCGTCGAGCGCGGCATCAAGCCCGGCGAGGTCAGCGAGTTTCGCTCCACCGGCGCCCGCGGCGTCTCCGGCAGAGTCGAAGACAAGCAGGTGCTGATCGGCAACCGCCGGCTGCTCGAGGAGGAGGGCATCACAGGGCTGGAAGCGCTGGACGCGGCCATGCATGAGCTCGAAGGCAAGGGGCGTACCGCCGTCATCGTCGCCGCCGAGGGCCGTGCCCGAGGTGTCCTGGCAGTCGCCGATACGCTCAAGGGCGAGTCGGTCGAGGCCATTCGCGGAATGCACGCGCTCGGCCTGCACGTGGTGATGATCACCGGCGACAACGAGCGCGCCGCCCGGGCGGTGGCCGCCGAGGTCGGCATCGACGAGGTCCAGGCCGGCGTGCTGCCCGAAGGCAAGGTCGAGGCCATTCGCAAGCTGCAGGAGAAGCACGGCCCCCACGTGGCCATGGTGGGTGACGGTATCAACGATGCCGCCGCCCTCAAGCAGGCCAACGTCGGTATCGCCATCGGCGCCGGCGCCGACGTGGCCATCGAGGCCGCCGATGTGACCCTGGTAAGCGGCGAGCTCACCGGCGTGGTGGAGGCCATGCACCTCTCCCGCGCCACCTTCAGCAAGATCGTGCAGAACCTGCTGTGGGCCAGCGGCTACAACGTGGCAGCGATTCCCATGGCCGCCGCAGGCCTGCTGCACCCTATGATCGGCGTCATCGCCATGACCGCCAGTTCGCTGTCGGTGATCGGCAATTCGCTGCTGCTCAAGCGCCGTTATGCCCGCCTACCACCCCGAGGAGATGCCTCATGAACGCCCTTCCCGACCCCCGGCCGCAGGAATCCCATCAGGACCGCGGCTCGAGGGATGAATCCCGAGGCTCGTCTTCAGGCGGTTTGCACGCCTGGCTGATGCCCCTCTGCCTGATCCTGATGGGCGGCGCTTTCGTCCTGGTCATGTGGCGCGGACAAACCGCTGGCGGCGCCTGGCTGCTGCTGCCCATGCTGCTATGCCTGGGCATGCACTTCCTGATGCACCGTCATGGCCATGGCCATCGGCATCGCGATAAGTGACGGTGATGAGTTGCGCTGGGTCAATGCAGCGCAACTCGTCTCGCCTTAGGATGAGACCAAGCACCGTGAGGCAACACCATGACGCGATTCGCCCCTTCTAACCTGCAACATCGACGCATCCTGCGCTTGCTGGCGCTGCTGCTCGCGTTGCTGGTGGCGATGAGCAGCCTCACGACGCACGCCGCCATACAGGCCGACTCGGTCGACTGCATCGCCGTCGAACAGCTTCATGAAGCAAACGACAGCGAAGAACATAACTGCGGCACCTGCACCGCAGTTATACCCCGCACGCGGCTGGCTCTCACCGGGCCCGCCGAGCAAACGGCCACGCCCGACGCGGCCTTCATGCCCCACTCCTCGTTGCCCCCGCAGCGCCCTCCTAGAGCCTGATCGACATCGGCGGCCTCGCCGCCTGGCCATTCCGAGCCGTACACGATTTCGTAGATCAGGAGTTTCATCATGACCCTTTTTCGCAAAGGCACCCTTGCTCGTCGCCCCGTCACCGCTGCCATTTCCCACACACACCTGGCCACGCGGTTCCACCCTGCCTTCGGCTGGCTGCTCGCCGTCGGTCTGACGCTTGCCAGCACCGTCAGCCAGGCCGGTCAGATGCCTCACGGCCAGGTGTTCACCGCCAACGAGCATGGCGCCTCGCTGACTCATATCCAACTGGATGAAGGCACCACGACCACACATGACATCGCCATTGCACCGCATAACGTTCAGGTCAGCGCCGACGGGCGCTACCTGCTGGCGGTCGGCGAGCGCGCCGGACACGCGCATGGCGACGATGGCCACACCCATGGCGACGAGCCGGGCAAGCTGAAGGTGTTCAATGCCCTCGATTTCGATGGCACACCGCTCGCCGTCATACCGGTAGGCAGCCATCCGGCGCACGTGGTGAGCGACCTGAGCAGCCAGTTCGCCTTCGTGACCAATGCCGGCGATGCCAGCGTGTCGGTGATCGATCTGGCCGCCCGGGAAGTGGTCGCCACCATCGCCACCGGAGAGTACCCCCACGGCCTGCGTCTGAGCCCCGACGGGAGCGAACTCTACGTGGCCAACGTGATGGATGGCAGCGTCTCGGTGATCGACGTGGCAGCCCGCGAGGAAGTAGCGCGCATCCCCGTGGGGGCAACCCCCGTACAGGTGGGCTTTACCGCCGACGGCGCCCAGCTCTACGTCTCGCTGCGTGACGAGAACCGAGTGGCGGTGATCGACACCGCCACTCGGGAAGTCACCACCGCGGTCGAGGTCAATCGGCTGCCGATCCAGGTCTACGGCACCCCAGATAGCCGGCTCATGCTGGTGGCCAATGAAGGAACGAGCGACGAGCCCGACAACCGCGTCTCGGTGATCGACACCGCTACCCAGCAGATCGTTGCCACCCATGAGGTCGGTGCGGGCGCTCACGGCATCAGCATCGACGCCAGCGGTCGCTTCGCCTTCGTTACCAGCCTGTTCGACGATTCGCTGTCGATCATCGATCTGACAACCGGCGACATCGTTGCCACCCATGCCACCGGCCACGGTCCCAACGGCGTGACCTGGCTGGCCCACTGAGAAGGAGCACCACCATGATGACCGACTGCCTCGCCCTGATGGGCCACATGAGCTGGCTGGGCTGGCTAATGCCGCTAGCCGTTCTCGCTCTGCTGGGCCTCGGCATTGCCGCCCTGCTCAAGTACCTGTTCACCTCGTCCAAGCCCACCACCGGAGCAAGCTCATGAACCCTCGTACCTCATCCCTGCTGCTTTCCGCCAGCCTGCTGCTGAGCGCCGCCGGCACCGCCCACGCCGCACTGCCCGCCGAGGCCACCCTCTACATGAACCCCGAGTGCGGCTGCTGTCACGAGTATGCCCGCCAACTGGAAGAGAAAGGCGTCTCGGTCACCATCATCGACGACGTGGAAGTCGGCAAGATCAAGCAGCAGGTCGGCCTGCCCTTCGGCCTGGGTTCCTGCCACACCACGCTGATGGGCGACTACGCCATCGAGGGCCACGTGCCCTTCGACGCCGTGGAGCGACTGTTCCAGGAGCGCCCGAGGATCGGCGGCATCGGGCTGGCCGGCATGCCCATCGGCACCCCCGGCATGCCCGGACCCAAGCGCGGTGACTGGGACGTCTACCAGTTCACCGACCAGGAGCCGATGCCGTTCATGACGCTGTGATATCGCAACGCGCCGGTACTGCCGGCGCGTTCCAATCCGCTCCAGGGAGCGCCGGATCAGCCGCGCGTCACATAGCGCAGGATCTCGACTACCTGCTCGGTGGTGGTCGCCCAGGCCATGGCCGCGGCATCGACCTCCTTCAGCGGGTGGACGATCTCCTCGCCGTGAAGGGTCACGTACGGCTTGCCGAGTGCTGCGCAGTAGCCGGCATCGAAGGCCGCGTTCCACTGCTTGTACTTGTCGCCGAAGCGCACCACCACCAGGTCGCTCTGCTCGATCAGGGTCTTGGTACGAATGGCATTGACCTTGGCCGACTTGTGGTCGCGCCAGAAGGCGTCGCTTTCGCGTCCCAGGTGGTCGCCTGCGGCATCGCTGGCGTCATGGTCGGTGACAGGCGCGGTGAACACGATGTCCAGACCGGCAGCCTTTGCGCCGCGCTCGATCTCGTCACGCCAGTCGGTATGGATCTCGCCGGATAGGTAGACATGTAAGCTCATCGGGGCGCTCCTGAAGGAAATGGTTCTCCATCATAGCCAGCCGATATTTGTATACAAGTCTTGTGTACCCGTTCGAAATCTCCTTTTTCCAAAGCGTGCCGTAGCGGCGAGACGGATCCCTACACAAGTTGTAGGCAATCTCTTACAGAATGGAGAGGAAATGGATGACATTCGCAATGCGAAAAAGGCGCTACCTTGAACTTACTCACGCCGGTTCTTGCACAGCAGTCGTGAGTCCCTTGCTTATGCCCGCTCTGAGAGCGGGCTTCTTTTTTATCGCTTCTAGCCGATCTGCAGCTCATCCCCGACCATGAGACTCTCTCCCGCTCCACGGAGAAGCGTGGCGTTCTGACCGAAGTAGGCGCCAGGACGCAGCGGCTGGGTCTTCATCTCAATCAGCGTTTGCAGCGGCTCACCGGGAATGTCGATGGTGCCGCGGGCCTGATCGACGGTGGTGATCTTGCAGCGCTGACAGGGTTTGCGCAGCCCGAAACGATACCTGCCATCCTGAGCGGCCAGCTCGCGCCAACCATCCTCGGCGAAGTCGGGAGCCCCCTCGAGCACGATGTTCGGACGGAAGCGGTTCATGGGCAGCGGTGCAAGCCCCTTCTGCGCCAGGTTCCGGTTGAGAGCGTCGAGAGAGGCCTGCGAGGCAATGAGGAACGGATAGCCGTCGGCGAAGGCAGTATGGGCCTCCTCACCTTGCAGGTAGTGCGACTCGACCGGGCGCCGATGCTCCTCGTCGAAGCGCACCAGACGCAGGCTGCTACCACGCAGATCGCCCAGCACCGCCGTCAGCCAGTCGCTGGCCTCGGCACCTTCGTCAAGGGCCTGACAGGCGTCGTCCCACACATAGGCGGTCAGCCTCGGTCGATCGCGGCTCGCCAGCTCGATGGCCAACGGCTCCGCCTCGGGATGTTCCAGCACCAGCCAGTCGCTCTCGAGACGCACCGAGACTCGCGCCATGCCTGGCAGCTGCCGCTGGGTAACGAAGCGCCCCACCTGATCGACCACCATCCAGTGACGGTCATAGGCCAGACCGCGTACCCCCAGCGTGGCTTGCTCCAGGCCGATACCGCCCAGCGACTTGACCGGATAAACGTTGAGTTTCGAGATTTTCACGCTGCTTCCTCTGCTGAACATTTCTTAACTCGCCTTGGCGAGACGCCCCGCATAAGCTGATGACGCAAGTTAAATTGATGCTAGTCTCAGTGGACCAAGGAGAGGAACCATGCTGAAACGTCTTGCCTTGTTGACTGCCGCCCTGCTGCTGACCTTCTCGACGGCCGCTCATGCCAACGATCTCGAAGGCGAGATCGAGTCGCTGGATCGTGAAGCGCGCACCCTGACCGTTCAGGGCATCGTCTTCCACACCGATGACGATACCGATTACGACGACGGCCTGAGCAGCTTCGACGATCTCGAAGAGGGGCAAAGGGTCGAGATCGATTTCGAGTACGACGGCGAGCGCCACCTCGCCAAGGAGATCGAGCTCGAAGACTGACAGCACCCACGGCACTGACAGGCGGGCCGGCATTGGCGACAATGTCGGCCCGTTTGCATTTCAGGACACCATCATGACCCAAGCCTGGCAACAGTATCGTAGCGCACCCGCGCTTGGCACGCGCCTCGTTCGACACGACGAGCTGCCGGTGGGCTCTACCCACAGCCTGACCCTGCAGGGAGAGAAGGGAAGCTTTCCACTGCTGCTGGTGCGCCTCAGCGACGCGCTGTTCGGCTATGTCAACGCCTGTCCTCACCAGTTCCTGCCACTCGACCAGCGCGGCCCGCGCATTCTCAGTCAGGATGGCGAGTCACTGCGCTGCACAAATCACGATGCCACCTTCTCCGCCCGCACCGGCGAAGGCACCGGCGGGCTTGGCGTCGACTGTGCGCTCGACCCGGTGCCGGTGAGCGTCGACGCCGAGGGCTGGGTCGTCGTTGGCGGGCCGGACGAGTAGGCATCGTTGATGCATATCATCATGTTTATTGATGGATAGAAGGCTATCCATCTTCCGGCCGTTTCGTTTACGCTCACCGTTCAGCCACTGCTCGCCAAGGACCGTTGCATGACGCCGGCCGATTCCCTGCGCCTGATTCTGCTCTCTTCGCTATGGGGCATGTCGTTCATCTTCATGCGAGTGGCGGTACCCGAGTTCGGCCCGGTACCGCTCATCCTGGTGCGCATGGGCATCGGTGCGCTGCTGCTGCTTCCGCTGCTGCTCAGCCTGCGCTATCTCAAGCTGGTGTGGGAGAACAAGGGCGGCCTGCTGCTGCTCGGGCTGGTGAACCATGTACTGCCCTTCGTGCTGCTGGCACTGGCCACCGTGCGTCTGGAGGCGGGCTTCACCTCGCTGATCAACGCCACCACGCCGATCTTCACCGCCCTGCTCGGTGCGCTGTTCTTCACCACGCCAGTCCAGCGTCAGCAGTACCTGGGTCTGGCACTGGCCTTCTTCGGCGTCTACGTGCTGTCGGCCAACCGGCTGGACTTCGCCCTGGGCGGCGATGGCTGGTTCATCCTCGCCGCGGTGGGCGCCACCTTCTGCTACGGCGTGGCGACCAACTACTCCAAGACCTACCTGTCGCACCTGCCAGTACGCGTGCTCGCCGCCGGCAGCACTGCCATGTCGGCGCTGATTCTGCTGATCCCCGGGCTGCTGCTGTGGCCCAGCGAGCCGATCGGCGGCCTGGCGTGGGGCAACGCCCTGGGCCTGGCCGTGTTCAGCACCACCCTGGCCTTCCTGCTCTACTTCGGGCTGATCTCGAGCGCCGGTGCCACCGCCACCTCGACGGTCACTTTCCTGGTGCCGGTGAGCGCCCTGCTATGGGGCTACCTACTGCTGGACGAACGCCTCAGCCTGCAGGTGCTGGTGGGCATGGCCATCACCCTGGCGGGCACCGCCATTGCCACCGGCATGATTCGCTGGCGACGCCGCGAGCTGGCCTGAACCGACACGCTGTAAACGAACGAGAGCGGCAGCGTCGTTACGCTGCCGCTCTCTCGTTACCGCACCGCTGATGAATCAGAAGTTGGGCTTGCGCTTCTCGACGAAGGCGCTCATACCCTCCTTCTGCTCGCTGCCGGCAAAGCCCAGCGCGAACAGGCTGGTCTCCAGCGCCAACGCACTGTCGAGGTCCTGATCCATGCCATCGTGCACCGCCTGCTTGGCGCTGCGCACCGCCAGCGGGCCGTTGCCGGCGAGCTGTTTGGTCAGTTCCTCGGCATAGGCCTCGAGCTCGGCCAGGGGCATCACCCGGTTGACCAAGCCGATACGCAGGGCCTCCTGAGCATCGATCTTGCGCCCAGTGGTAACCAGGTCCAGTGCCATGGCCGGTCCTACCCGACGCGGCAGGCGCTGAGTGCCGCCGAAGCCGGGAATTACCCCGAGCAGCACCTCGGGCTGGCCGAAGATGGCGTTGTCGCTGGCTACGGCCCAGTCGCAGGCCAGCGCCAGTTCGCAGCCGCCGCCAAGACAAAACCCGTTCACCAGGGCGACCACCGGCACCGGCAACGTTTCCAGTCGCTTGATGGTACGCAGGGCCTGGCTGGCGAAGGCGCGTGCCTCCTCCGGGGTCTTGGTGCGCATTTCGGTGATGTCGGCACCGGCCACGAAGGCCTTCTCACCCGCGCCGGTGATCAGCAGGGCGCGCAGGTCGCTGCGCTTCTCCAGCTCGGTGAGCAGCGCTTCCAGCTCGGTGAGCACGGCGCTGTTGAGGGCATTCAGCGCCTTGGGACGGGTGATGGTCAGGCGCACGACGCCGGCGTTGTCGACCATCTCGATCAGCTTCTCGCTCATGGGGGCTCCTTGCTTGTAGTCAGAACGATACCGACCAACCCTAGCGAACGCTTGGTTGGTCGGCAATCCTTTCTTGGTCGAGCGCAGTAGTGAATCGTCGCTTATTGGTAGATGTGGAAGCCGCGCCCTGATTTCCGCCCCAGATAACCGGCCGCCACCATGCGCCTGAGCAGCGGACAGGGGCGATATTTCGGGTCGCCGAAGCCCTCCTGCAATACCTCCATGATCGCCAGGCAGACGTCCAGGCCGATCAGGTCGGCCAGGGCCAGCGGCCCCATCGGGTGAGCGGCGCCAAGCTGCATCGACTGATCGATGTCCTCGGCGCTGGCGGCGCCCTCCTGCAACAGGAAGGCGGCCTCGTTGATCATCGGGATCAACAGGCGATTGACGGCGAACCCGGGCGAGTCGGCGATGGCCACCGGCGTCTTGCCGAGCTGCCGGGTCAGTTCCTCGATGCGCGCCGCGGTGGCATCAGAGGTCTGCTCGGCGCGGATCACCTCGACCAGCTTGAGCACCGGAACCGGATTGAAGAAGTGCATGCCCACCACCCGCTCCGGACGCTCGCACACCGCAGCAAGCCGGGTCAGCGACAGCGACGAGGTGTTCGAGGCCAGAATGGCATCGTGGCTCAGCCGGCTCAGGTCACGAAACAGCTTCTCCTTCAGCGCCGGCTGCTCGGGAGCGGCCTCGATGATCACCTCGCAGCCGCGCAGGGCCTCCAGCGAAGTGGTCGTCTCCAGGCGTGCCATGGCCTCGGCCTTGTCGTCGTCACTGAGCTTCTCCTTGGCCACCAGCCTGCCGAGCCCCTTGTCGATGGCGGCCTGGGTGCGGCCCAACTGCTCGGCGGCCACGTCGTAGAGCCGCGTGGGAAAGCCGCTGGCCACCAGCACCTGCGCGATGCCCTGCCCCATGGTGCCGGCGCCGACCACACCGATTGCCTGTCGTGTCATTGTCTTGCTCCCGTTCACTGCTTGCGCGCTTCTTCGCGCAGGACGAATTTCTGGATCTTGCCGGTAGAGGTCTTGGGCAGCTCGGTGAAGATCACCGTCTTGGGCACCTTGAAGCGTGCCAGATGCTGGCGACAGTGCTCGATGATGTCGGCTTCGGTGACCTCGCCGAAGCCCACCTTGAGCTTGACGAAGGCGCAGGGCGTCTCGCCCCACTTCTCGTCGGGCTTGGCCACCACCGCGGCCTCCTCAACAGCGGGATGGGAGTAGATGGCATCCTCCACCTCGATGGTGGAGATGTTCTCGCCACCGGAGATGATGATGTCCTTGGAGCGATCCTTGATCTCGATGTAGCCGTCAGGGTGCCACACGGCGAGATCGCCGGTGTGGTACCAGCCACCCTCAAGCGCCTGCTCGGTGGCGGCCTCGTTCTTGAGATAGCCCTTCATCACGTTGTTGCCACGCATCAGGATCTCGCCGATGGTCTCACCGTCCTTGGGCACCGGCTCCAGGGTGTTGGGGTCGGCGACACAGAGCGCTTCCAGCATGTGATAGCGCACGCCCTGACGCGCCTTGATCCTGGCCCGCTCCTCCAGCGGCAGCTCGTCCCACGCCTCGCGCCAGGCGCACACCGTTACCGGCCCGTAGACCTCGGTGAGACCGTACACATGGGTCACTTCGATACCGAGCTTCTCGACCCCAGCGATCACCGAGGCGGGCGGCGCGGCGCCGGCGGTGGTGACCTTCACCGGGTGGTCGAAAGCACGCTTCTGCTCCGCCGGCAGGTTGACCAGGCCGTTGAGTACGATCGGCGCACCGCTGAAGTGGGTGACCTTCTCGTCGACGATCAGGTCCATGATCTTCTTCGGATCGACCCTGCGCAGGCAAACGCTGACGCCGGCATTGGCGGCGATGGTCCAGGGGAAGCACCAGCCGTTGCAGTGGAACATCGGCAGGGTCCAGAGATAGACCGGATGATGCGGCATGGCCCACTCGAGGATGTTGCTCACCGCGTTGAGGTAGGCGCCGCGATGATGGTAGACCACCCCCTTGGGCTTGCCGGTGGTGCCCGAGGTGTAGTTGAGCGAGATCGCCTGCCACTCGTCCTCCGGGAGCTGGTAGGCGTACTCCGGATCGCCCTCGGCCAGTAGCGCCTCGTACTCCAGCTCACCGATATGGCGTGTTTCGCCCTCGTACAGGGCGTCGTCCACGTCGATCACCAGCGGCTTGATCGCCAGGCGCGAGACGGCGTCCTCGATTACCCCGGCGAACTCGGGGTCGACCAGCACCGCCTGAGCCTCGCCGTGCTCGAGCATGTAGGCGATGGCCTCGGCGTCGAGGCGGATGTTGAGGGTATTCAGCACGCAGCCGGCCAGCGGCACGCCGAAGTGCGCCTCGAACATGGCCGGCACGTTGGGCAGCATGACGGCCACCGTTTCACCGGGCTGGATGCCGCGTTTCTCCAGCGCCGAGGCGAGCCTCCGGCAGCGGCTCCAGGTCTCTCGCCAACTGCGACGGATGTCGCCGTGGATCACTGCCGGGTAGTCCGGGTAGATGGAAGCGCTGCGCTCGATGAAGGTCAGCGGCGATAGCGCCACGAAGTTGGCCTGCGTCTTGGGCAGGTCCTGTTCGAAGATGCTGTCGTTCATGGTGGGCTCCGAGTGGGTATCGTTCTTATAGGTACTGTCCTGACCACCGACCGCCGGCGTGGCGGCCGGTAGAGTAACGGCTCAGGGAAGCGTGACCCGATAGTCGGCCAGACTCTGCATGCCGGCCTCGATCACGCTGCGGTTGGCGCGCCCGACCGGCAACCACTGACGCAGAGCGTAATCGGCGGCGGCGAGCTTGGCGCGATAGAAGGGGTCGCTGCTGCCACCCGCCTCGACGGCACGCGCCTTGAGGGCGGCCCGGCCCATCTGCCAGGCGCACAGTACGTGGCCGGCCAGGCTGAGGAACGGCGTAGCATAGGCCTGCACGGCGTCGGCGCCGTGCTGCGGGTCGCGGCTCGCTTCGAGCACCAGCGCCATGGCGGCACGCAGATCGGCGGCACCGGCGGCCAGGCTCTCGCCCAGGGCGGCAAGTTCGCCGCTCTCGCGCAGCGCGTTGGCGGTGGCCTCGACCTCGTCGATCAGCCCACTCAGCGCCGCCCCACCGTCGCGGGAGAGCTTGCGCCCGGCCAGGTCGAGCGCCTGAATGCCGTTGGTGCCCTCGTAGATCGGTGCGATGCGGGCATCGCGCAGCAGCTGGGCGGCGCCGGTCTCCTCGATGAAGCCCATGCCGCCGTGCACCTGAACGCCGAGCGAAGCTATCTCCACCGCCTGATCGGTGGAGAACGCCTTGACCACCGGGATCAGCACGTCGACCCTTGCCTGGGCCGCTTCGCGCTCGGCGGCATCTGCCGCGTGGCGCGCCACGTCGAGCTGGGCGGCGCAGTAGAGCGCCAGCGCCCGCAGCGCATCGGTACGAGCGCGCATGGAGAGCAGCATGCGGCGCACGTCGAGATGCTCGCTGATGGTGGCCTCGGCGCCGCGTGCCCTGCCCTGTACGCGATCCAGTGCATAGGCGAAGGCATGCTGGCAGGCACGCTCGGCCACACCGATGCCCTGGATGCCGACCTTGTGACGCGCCTCGTTCATCATGGTGAACATGTGATTCAGGCCGCGTCCCTCTTCGCCCACCAGGTAACCGATGGCGCCATCGTTCTCACCGAAGCTCAGGGTGCAGGTGGGCGAGCCGTGGATGCCCAGCTTGTGCTCGATGGAGGCGCAGGTGACGTCGTTGCGCTCCCCCAGCGAGCCATCGGCATTGACCAGGTATTTAGGTACCAAGAACAGCGAGATACCCTTGTTGCCCTCGGGGGCATCAGGTGTACGAGCCAATACCAGGTGGATGATGTTCTCACTGGCGTCGTGCTCGCCCCAGGTGATGAAGATCTTCTGGCCGAACAGGCGGTAGTGATCGCCCTCTTCATCAGGGCATGGAACTGCTCGCGTGCGCACCTTGGAAAGATCGGAGCCGGCCTGGGGCTCGGTGAGGTTCATGGTGCCGGTCCAGCTGCCCTCGACCAGCTTGGGCAGGTAGGTCTCCTTGAGTGCGTCGCTGCCGTGGTGGGCCAGCGCCTCGATGGCACCGGCGGTCAGCATCGGGCACAGACCCAGCGCCATGTTGGCGCCGTGGAGCATTTCCTGCACGCTGCTCGCCACCACCTCGGGCAGACCCTGGCCGCCCAACGCCTGGGACACACCGATGCCATTCCAGCCGCCTTCCGCATAAGCCTGGTAGGCCTCGGCGAAGCCGTCCGGCAGAGTCACGCCGCCATCCTCACGCCGCACGCAGCCCTGGCGGTCGCCGCTGGCATTCAGCGGTGCCCACACTTCGCCGGCGAGCCTGGCCGCCTCCTCCAGTACCGCTTCGACCAGGTCGGGGCTGGCTTCCTCGAAGCCGGGCAGATCGAGGGAGCGATGCTCGAGCAGTTCCTCGAGCACGAAGCGAAGGTCACGAACGGGAGCGACGAAGGGAAACATGGAAGCACCTCAGGAAAAATGATAACAGCGATAGTAGATATACTACTTTTAGTTGGCCATTATCACTAGGTCGCAGCCTGGTGGCCAGTGCCGCTCTCATGGGCGCATGAAAAACGCCCGATGCGAAGGCATCGGGCGTCATAGAGGGTCAGCAGTTTCAGCGTCGAGGATCGCTGTCGAGCGCTTCCTTTTCTCGCTCCACGGCCGGGACGTCATCCTCACCATGATAAAAGACGATATGCGGCTCGTCCGGTGGCGGCGGGCCAACCAGGGGCTCGGCGACCTCCACTTCGGGTACCACGTTGGAGAGATCCTCCATGTGCTCGTGCTCGATAGCGCCCTGCACCAGCTCTTCGGTGACGGTGAGCTCGGCACCCACCGGCGACATGGGAGTATTGGGCGAGAATGGCGCCACCGGTACCGGCGCCGGGCGCACGCTGCGCCGCCAGGTGAAGAAGCCCACCAGGAACAACCCCAGAGCGCCA
The DNA here is from genome assembly GCF_021404355.1 of Halomonas sp. MCCC 1A11062. NCBI lineage: Bacteria > Pseudomonadati > Pseudomonadota > Gammaproteobacteria > Oceanospirillales > Halomonadaceae > Halomonas > Halomonas sp. MCCC 1A11062. Next base: position 27,475 of record NZ_JABFTW010000027.1, on the reverse strand, counting down.
AAAGCCCAGAACAGCCCGGCATCGCCCACCCAGGCCATGGCCGGTGAAATCAGCGGCGGGCTGACCGTGGAGCCGATGGCGTTGATCAACAGTAGGCCCTGGCTCATGCGCACCAGCGCTCCGGCCGGGGCCCGGTCGGCGGCATGGCTCACTGCCACCGGATAGAGTGCGAAGACCCCGCCACCGAGCAGGAACAGCAGCGCCGCCAGCACCCAGGTGGTAAGCGGCAGCAGCAGCATGCCGGCCGAGATCAGGGTGCAGAACGCTCCGATCATGATCAGCACGATCTGGCGATCGTGGCGGTCCGACCAACGCCCGAGGGGGTACTGCAGCAGCATGGCGCCGAGGATCACCACCGCCATCATCTGCCCCACCTGCGCCACCGTGAGTCCGATGCGCTGTAAATAGAGCGGCAATAACGTGTAGACGGCGGCGACCGCCAGGCCCGAGCCGAAGCTGCCCATCACCCCGGTGGGGGTCATGACGATAAGCCGCATCGGCGAGAGCGGTTCGGCGTGCTCGATCAGCGGCGAGACCCGCGGAATCATCGCCATGGGCAGCACCGACAGCGAGGCCAGCATGCCGATGACCATGAACGGCGCGGCCTCGCCCATGGCATCGGTGACACCGAGCAGCAGCTGGCCGAGGACGCCGGCGGCATACAGCGAGATCATGTAGAGGGCGAGCAGCCTGCCGCGCACCTTCTGGTCGCCAGAGGTGAGCAGCCAGCTTTCGATGACCAGATAGACCCCCACGGTGGCCCAGCCGCCGATCAGGCGCAGGCCGAACCAGGCCCAGGGGTCGAAGATCAGCGCCTGCAGCAGCACCGTGACAGCCACCAGCGAGGCAAAGCTGCCGTAGGCACGAATGTGGCCGATGCGCAGCAGCAGCCGGTCGTTGAACATCGCCCCCAGCGCCAGGCCGATGAAGTAGGCCGAGGAGACCCAGCCGATCACGACCGGCGATTCGCCGGCGGCGTCGAGCCGCAGCGTGATTAGCGTGGCCAGGAAGCCGTTGCCGATACCTAGAATGAAAAGACCCAGCAGGGGGGCCAGGGCCATGGCCAGCAGTTGCCGCGACATCAGCGCGCCTCTCGACAGAACCGAAGAATGGACAAAGGAAGAAAGATGGCAGAAAACGCCGTGGAACGCTGCCCATCGCCGTTGCGTTTGGCATTCGAACGGCCAACGCTTGGGTGGGGCGGCGCGAATCATACGCTCGGCAGCGCCGGTGTCAAATGCTTAATCCTCTTCCTCTCTGCCAGTCAGAGCAATCCACCATTCTAGATCAAAAAAACAGCAAGACAGGCCAAAAATAGCCTGCATCAGCGCTTCTGCAGCAAGGCCACGTCGGCGGCCGGAAACTCGACGCTCATGCCCAGGTGCTCGGCCAGCCACTCGAAGCTCGCCTCGCTGAAGAAGCACACATGAGTGGGGTCGAGAATGTAGTGCCAGCGTGCGAAGGCCTCCTCACCGGTCATCCGTTTGGTCATCAGCCCCAACCAGCCGCCCGCTGGCAGCAGCGCCGCTAGCCGCGCGAGCTCGCGCCCCGGGGCGAACAGATGCTCCACCACCTCGGTAGCGGTGATGAAGTCGTAGCGGCGCTGGAGCACGCTGGCATCGGGCGCATAGAACGGGTCATAGACCGCCATCGGGTGGCCTACCTCCTCGAACATCAGCGATAGCGTCGGGCCGGGACCGGCGCCGAAATCGAGGCCGCTGGCTCCCGGCGCCAGCCGGTGCTGCAGCGGCTCGAACAGGCGCGACAGGAAACGCCGATAGCCGGGGTCGTCGGGGCGGTTCTGGTGCTGATTGTAGACCGCCCTCTCCTGCTCGGGCGACAGACGCTGTTCAGGCGGCACGAAAGCCAGCCGGCAATTCTCGCAGCGGTAGTAGTCGCGCCGCGCATCGTGATGAAAATGGCGCGAATGCGGGCTAGCGCATAGCGGGCAGGTCGGCATCGTCGTATCCTTCATGGCCTGACGAAAAACACATCATAACGAGGAGGCCGGCAATGCTGTCAGGTCTGGACCACCTGGTCATCACCGTGACCGACATCTCCCGCGCCGTGGATTTCTATTCTCGCGTACTCGGGCTCGAGGTGCGTTATCGCGATCGTGAGCGAGTCGATCTGCTGCTCGGCGACATCGCCCTGCGCCTGCACTGGACGGCAACCGACATCGAGCCGCGTGCCGCCACGCCCACGCCGGGCAGCCTGGACCTGTGTCTGCGCAGCCTGCTGCCGTTGGACGAGGTCCAGCGCCACCTCGAAGCGCTGGACGTGGAGGTCGAGCTCGGCCCCGTCTCCCGCCAGGGTGCCACCGGCCCCATCGAATCGCTCTATCTGCGCGACCCCGACGGCAACCTGCTCGAACTCAGCCGGCCGCTGAAAGAAACGCTGGAATAATGGCCCCGCTGGCAATGACGCGCGTGACCGGTATCATTGGGGCAAATCGTGTTTGACTGGATGGCCCATGAACGACAGCCCCGATAGCCGCAACGTCATCGAACCGAATGGCACTCCCGACATCACCCTGCCCATCGTCGTCTATGCCCTGCTTCTGGCGGGCGTGGTCAGCGGGGGGCTGACGGCCATCGTCGGCGTGGTCATCGCCTATGTCTATCGCGGCCAGGGTCCCCACTGGTTCGACGAGCACTATCGCTACCAGATCCGTACCTTCTGGCTCTCCGTGCTCTACTTTGCCATCTCCGGCGTGCTCACCCTGGTGATGATCGGCTTCGTGACCTGGCTGCTGGCCGTGGTGTGGCTGGTAGTGCGCTGCGTCAAGGGCATCAAGCGCCTGCAGGAGCACCGCGAGCCCGACAACGTGGATGCCTGGCTGATCTGAACCATGAGCGAGTCGCAACCCCCTTCCGCTACCCTGCAAGGCCGCGCCATTGCCACCCTGTGGCGCACCCTGGCCGGGCGTCGCCCCGCCATGCTGTGGCGCCTGGCACGTGTTTCCGGCCCGCTGGTGCATCGTTTCAGCCGGCGCGAGCGCGAGGTCACCGAGATCAATCTCGCCGAGGTCTTCCCCGAACAAGATCTCGCCACGCGCCGCCGGCTGGCCCGGGAGAGCCTGACCCACTCCACCGCCACCATGCTCGAGCTGGGCTTCGCCTGGATGGGCGAGCCGCAGCGGGTAGAGGACTCGATTCTCGAGATCCACGGCCGCGAACTGCTCGACGAAGCCCGCGCCGAGGGACGCGGCGTGATCGTGCTGGCCCCGCACTTCGGCAACTGGGAGGTGCTCAACTTCTGGCTCTCCAGCCACTTCCCCTTCACCGCCATGTACGAGCCGCCCAAGATCGCCGAGCTCGATCCGGTGATCCGCCAAGGGCGCGAGCGCATGGGCGCAAGCCTGGTGCCGACCAACCCGCGCGGAGTGGCCGCCCTGCTCAAGGCGCTGAAGCGCAGCGAAGCGGTGGGCATCCTGCCCGATCAGGAGCCCAACTGGGGCAGCGGCGTGTTCGCGCCCTTCTACCACCGCCTGGCCTATACCGCGACCCTGCTACCCAAGCTGGTGGCACGCACCGACGCCCGGGTCGTCACCGGCGTGGCCCGACGCATTCCCGGGCGCGGCTTCGCCATCCACTTCCTGGCCGCCGACGAGCGCGTCTATGACACCGACGAGGAACAATCGGCCACCGGCGTCAACGCCTGCGTGGAAGACGCCATCGCCCTGGACCCGGCCCAGTACCAGTGGGAATACAAGCGCTATCGCAAGGTGATCGAGGAGCAGCAGGGCGTGCCGAACCACCAGGAGTTTCGGCTCTACTGAACGCTGCCGCCGTTCGTACCCAGGGGGATGAATGCCTCAAGGACGAGAACGCCATCCATGATCCACCCCAGGCCGCTCAAGGCGCTGACATGGCTCGTGCTTTTTCTGGCACTGCTCTACGCGCTCTATCTGGCCACTGCCAATGCCCTGCTCGCCAGCGCCTGGGGGCGTGCCCAGCTCGACCGCACGCCGCGGTTCTCCCTGGAATGGGAGCGCGCCTGGACGCTCTTTCCCGGTCAGCTCGAGGTCACTCAGCTGAGCCTGGCCGGCAGCGCCGCCGAGCGTGACTTCACCCTGGCGGCCGAACGCGCCTCTCTGCGTTTCGCCCTCACTCCCCTGCTCGACCGTGAAGTCAGCATTCGCACCTTGGAAGCCGAGGGGATCCGTCAGGCCAGCCTCGACGCCTACCGGCTTGCAGGCAGCGGTACCCTAAAGCTGGCCGGCTTTCATTGGCGCGCCGGCGAGATCGGCGCCGAGCGCTTCTCGCTGCAGCTGGAAGAGGGCAGCGTGCTGCATGGCGATACGCTACTGGTGGAAGGCGTAACGCTTGATGCCGACCTGCGCCTGGCACCGCTGATCCTGGCCGAACACCCCGGCAGCGAAGCGGCACGCTTCGTCTCCGGCAGCCTCGCCCTGGCCGGGCGCAGTGACGCCTACGACGTTTTCAATCCCTACCTTGCTGCGCTGGGCTGGCTCGAGATCGACGGGCGCGGCGACCTCACCGGCGACATCGCCATCAAGCGCGGCGAGGTGCTGCCGGGCAGCCGTCTGCGCCTGGACTCCCCTCGCCTGAGCGTGCGGCTCGATGAGCGCCACTGGCTGGAAGCGGGAGCGCTCTACCGCATCGACGGCTCCGGCGCCGTCGAGGTCGAGGTGGCGCAAAGCGCGCGTCTGGCGCTTGAGCTCGACGACATCGAGATGACCGAAGCGACACCCGACGCTTCGCTCGCCACCACGGCCCAGCCGCTGCTCGGCGGCGAAGGGTTCCGGCTGGCGCTTGAGACCCCCGTGCTGCGCCTGTACGCTCCGCCGGACGAACTGCGGCGTGCCGAACTGCACTGGCGCAACGCCGAGGCGTTCGACATCGCCGCCTTCGAGCGCTACCTGCCGCCACCCGTACCGCTTAGGTTGGAAGGCGGTTCGGCACGGCTACAGGGCGGGCTCGTCTATGACGACGAGCGCTTGGCCGGCGGTTTCGACCTCACCGGAGAGGCCATCTCGGTGCGCCTCGGCGAGCAGCCGCTGACCGGCTGGCTCGGCCTGCACCTGCCCATCGTCGAGCTCGACGTGGAACGCGGCGCAGTGGACGTTTCCGGCACGCGCTTCGAGCTCGAGGCGGCCGCCCCTGGCGAGGCGCAGCCGCTCAGCACGGCCCTGTCGCTGGCCACCGCCCGCTTCCGCTCGCCGCTGGCATGGCGCGAACTGGATGACGACGCCCTGCGCGATGGAGAGACTCCATGGCAAGCGGAGCTGGAGCTGTCCGGCCACGTCGCCAATCTCGCCGTGCTCGACCCCTTTCTCAGCGGGCTGTTCGATGGGCGCGGCCTCACCCTGCAGGGTGGCGGCCGGCTCGATGGTGCGCTCCAGGTGCGCAACGGGCAGCCACTGCCGGGCAGCCGGCTCGACGTTTACTCCGAAGCGCTGGGCGCCCGCTTTCTCGACTTTCACACCCAGGGCGACGGTCGCGCCCATCTGGCCCTGACCTCCGGCGAGCCCCACCCCGAGGCAAGCGTGGAGCTCGTCTTCGGCGAGGTGGACCTCACCCGCCTCAGCGATGGCCGCCGGCTGTTCCAAGCCGAGCACCTCGCGCTTGCCGCCGCCGCTCAGGCGGACTCACAGGCCACACGCCCCGACACTGCTGAGATCGAGTGGCGCGGCGCGCGCATCCCCGACGTCAGCGTGCTCGACGCTTACCTGCCGTCAACGGCCCCGCTGCGGCTGCACGGCGGCCAGGCCGGGAGCAATGGGCGACTGCTGATCGACGAGGAGCGCGCCCGAGGGCAGGTCACCCTGTCGGGCGATGCCATTCGTGGTCGCCTGCTGCAGGAAGCGTTCGAGGGGGAACTGCAGTTGGTCCTCGAGCTGCGCGACCTCCACCCCGCCAGCCAGCGCCTGGACCTCTCCGGTAGTCGCCTGACTATCGATGCCGCGACCAACGGCGCCGAGCCCCTGCGCACCCAGCTGGTGGCCCGGCAGGCCAGTCTCCAGGGCGGCTTCGACTGGCCCGGCAGCGAGGCGTCGCGCCGACCGCTTTCCGGCACGCTGCGGCTGGACGGCTTGTTCGACCGGCTCGGCTTTCTCAACGCCTTTCTGCCCGACGAGCACGGCCTGGCCATTCAAGGTGGCGGACGCCTGAGCGCCGACCTGCGCTTCAGCGACGGCGAAGCCACGCCCGGCAGCCAGCTGCGCGTGCACTCCGAGCGACTCGGCGCCCGCTTCATGCACTACGAGGCCTTCGGCGACGGCTCGCTGAGCGTGACGATCGACGCCCGCGGTGCCGAGCTCAACCTGTCGCTGCCCCGCTTCGGCCTGCGCCGTCAGGCGGACGAAGGCGCGCTGATCGAGGGCCGGCTGCTGAACATTCACAGCCGCGCACGCCATTTCGATCTGCCCGAGGGGCTGCGCGAACTGAGTACGCGCATCGATATTCCCCACTTGGTGACAGCGGATCTCGCCACGCTCAACGACTACCTGCCCCAGGGCGGCGCCATCGAGCTGCTCGCCGGCCAGGCGCGTATCGCCACCCAGCTGCAACTCGAAGGCATGCGCGCCAGCGGCCGGCTGGAGCTGCATGCACCGGACGCCCGCCTCGCCCTGCACGAGCAGACTCTTGCGGGCGCTCTGCATCTGGAGACCCGGCTCGCCGACGGCGACCTGGAGAGTCTCGACTTCGACGTCTCCGGCTCGCGGCTCAGTCTCGACGGCGTGCGCCTGGCGGACGCCGGCGGCAGTCTCAGCCATGGCTGGTGGGCGCGGCTCGAGCTGCCCGAGGGACGCATGCGCTGGGAGCGGCCGCTGGAGCTCGATGCCCAACTGGAACTGGCCATGCGCGACAGCGGCCTGCTGGTGAATCTGCTCGTCGATGCCGCCCGCGAACGACGCTGGCTGCGTGAACGCCTCACCCTCGGTGAGGTACACGGCGAGACTCGGGTCATGCTGAGCGACGACACCGTACGGCTGGAGAATCTCACCGTGCAGGGCGGCGACCGCCTGGAGCTGCTGGCCAACCTCGCCCTGCGCGACTCCCAGCTTGCCGGTCGCGCCTTCGCCCGCTATGGGCCGCTGCGGCTGGGCATCGAGATCGACGAGGGCAGGCGTCGCTGGCAGCTGCGCAACGCCCGCTCGTGGTACGCCAGCGGGCTGCCGGCCAGCGAGCTGGTCCTGCCCGAGAGCGAGGCCTGGTTCGAACGGCTGGACGTCGGGGTGGAATGAATCAGAGCGGAATGAACCGGGGGAATGAAGCAAATGGCCCGGATGGCTGGAAAGCGGCCGCCGACCTGCTAGACTGGCCACAACGCTTGACGGGGTGCCGGTGGAACCGGCTGAGATCGCCATACGACATGTCTGCTGCAGACGCGTCGTCACGGCGGGGCCCGTTGAACCTGATCCGGCTCGTACCGGCGTAGGAATCAAGCGGTGGCCAGGCACCAGTACCTCCCTCTTCAGCCCTGCCCCACTCTTCTCCCCTTCGCCCGCGCTCCGGATCCGTCCACACCCGGAGGCAAGATGGGCTATCGCTTCACCGACCTGACCCGCGCCTGCCACGACGACTGGCGCGCCTACATCGAGCACGACTTCGTCCGTGGCTTGGGCACCGGCACCCTGGATGAAGGCGCCTTTCGCCACTATCTGCAGCAGGACTACCTGTTCCTGATCCACTTCGCCCGCGCCTACGCGCTGGCCGCCTACAAGAGCCGCACCCTGGCCGACCTGCGCCAGGCCCATGAGGGGCTCAAGGCCATCGTCGACGTGGAGCTCGGCCTGCACGTGGGCTACTGCCGAGAATGGGGCATCTCCGAGGCGGAGCTGGCCGCGCTGCCCGAGGCCCGGGCCACCATGGCCTACACCCGCTACGTGCTGGACACCGGCAACCGCGGCGACCTGCTCGACCTGCACGTGGCGCTGGCCCCCTGCTTGGTGGGCTACGGCGAGATCGCCCACTGGCTGGGCGCCCAGCCGAATACCCTGCGCGGTAACGCCAACCCCTATGACGCCTGGATCGCCATGTACGAGGGCGAGGAGTTCCAGGCCGCCATGCAGGCGGAACTGGCATGGCTCGACGCCCGCCTGGCCGACGTCACCCCGGCACGTTTCGACGAGCTCGTCGAAGTGTTCCGCGATGCCACCCGGCTCGAGATCGATTTCTGGCAGATGGGGCTCGACCGCAGCCTCTGACGCACCCCTGACCGACAACAACGCATCAAGGATTCCAGTTTATGAGCAAGACCGCCCACTTCCTCGCCGAGACCGCCAAGGTCGACGAAGCCGCCATCCAGCCGCTGCCCGGCTCGCGCAAGCTCTACGTCGAAGGCTCGCGCCCCGACATTCGCGTGCCCTTCCGCGAGATCTCGCTGTCGCCGACCAAGACTTCCGGTGCCGATGAAGAGAACCCGCCGCTGCTGGTCTACGACACCTCCGGTCCCTACACCGACCCGCAGGCCGAGATCGACCTGCGCCGCGGCCTGCCCGAGCTGCGCCGCGCCTGGATCGAGGAGCGCGGTGACACCGAGTTCCTCGACGGCCCCACCAGCGAGTACGGCCAGCGCCGCGCCAACGACCCGACCCTGGCCCAGTTGCGCTTCGACCTGAGCCGCACGCCACGCCGCGCCAAACCCGGAAAGAACGTCACTCAACTGCACTACGCCCGCCAGGGCATCATCACGCCGGAGATGGAGTTCATCGCCATCCGCGAGAACCAGCGCCGCCAGGCCTTGGGCACCGCCGAGGTCGAGCGCATCCTCGGCCATCAGCATCCGGGCCAGAGCTTCGGCGCACGCCTGCCGGAAGAGATCACCCCGGAGTTCGTGCGCGCCGAGGTGGCCGCCGGTCGCGCCATCATTCCCTGCAACATCAACCACCCGGAGTCGGAGCCGATGATCATCGGCCGCAACTTCCTGGTGAAGATCAACGGCAACCTGGGCAACTCGGCGGTCACCTCCTCCATTGAGGAGGAGGTCGACAAGATGACCTGGGGCATCCGCTGGGGTGCGGACACCATCATGGACCTCTCCACCGGCCAGAACATCCACGAGACCCGCGAGTGGATCATTCGCAACTCGCCGGTGCCGATCGGTACGGTGCCGATCTACCAGGCCCTGGAGAAGGTCAACGGCGTGGCCGAGAACCTCACCTGGGAGGTGTTCCGCGACACCCTGATCGAGCAGGCCGAGCAGGGCGTGGACTACTTCACCATTCACGCCGGCGTGCTGCTGCGCTACGTGCCGCTCACCGCCAAGCGCGTCACCGGCATCGTCTCCCGCGGTGGCTCGATCATGGCCAAGTGGTGCCTCTATCATCACCAGGAGAGCTTCCTCTACACCCACTTCGAGGAGATCTGCGAGATCTGCAAGCAGTACGATGTCGCCTTCTCGCTGGGTGACGGCCTGCGCCCCGGCTCCATCGCCGACGCCAACGACGAAGCACAGATGGCCGAGCTCAAGACCCTGGGCGAGCTGACCAAGATCGCCTGGAAGCACGACGTGCAGGTGATGATCGAAGGCCCCGGCCACGTGCCCATGCACCTGGTCAAGGAGAACATGGACAAGCAGCTGGAGTACTGCGACGAGGCGCCCTTCTATACCCTCGGCCCGCTGGTCACCGACATCGCTCCCGGCTACGACCACATCACCTCCGGCATCGGCGCGGCGATGATCGGCTGGTTCGGCTGCGCCATGCTGTGCTACGTCACGCCCAAGGAGCACCTCGGCCTGCCCAACAAGGACGACGTCAAGACCGGCATCATCACCTACAAGATCGCCGCCCATGCGGCGGATCTGGCCAAGGGCCACCCTGCAGCGCAAAGGCGTGACAACGCGCTGTCCAAGGCGCGCTTCGAGTTCCGCTGGGAAGACCAGTTCAATCTCGGCCTGGACCCGGACACCGCCCGCGAGTACCACGACGAGACCCTGCCCAAAGACTCCGCCAAGGTGGCTCACTTCTGCTCCATGTGCGGGCCCAAGTTCTGCTCCATGAAGATCACCCAGGAAGTGCGCGACTACGCTGCCGAGCACGGCCTCACCGGCGACGCCGATGCGGTGATGAAAGGCATGGAGGAACAGGCGGAGAAATTCCGCAAGCAAGGTGCGGAGCTCTACAAGGAGGTGTGAGCCCTCATCGGTTCCGCCCACGCCGGCCCAAGTGGCCGGCGTGTTTTTTTGCTGGCATAGGCGACATCGAGGAACGCTCGGATGTAGCCTGTAGAAACCTGCAAGGAGAAGTGCGGAGGGAGCGAGCCCATGCCACACCTGCACGTCGCGCTGGTGACCGAGCGCCCCGAAGTGAGCCTGATCCCGATACTACAGCTGCGCCCACAGCGGGTCGTGCTGGTGCCGTGCCAGGCATCGCCCCAGGCCGCCGAACGCCTGGCCATCCTGCTGCGTCACGAAATGTGCGGTGAAATTGAGGTCGAGGTATGTCCAACCCTCACCACCCAGGACCCGATGCGCTGCGCCATCTATGCCAACGAATTGGCCGAGAACCTCTATCGTGAGCAGTTCGACGCAACGAACCTCTCGGTGACGCTGGACCTGGGCGAGTGCGGCACCCTGACCGCACTGCTGTTTCAGCAGGCCATGCAGCAGTGCTCGGCCGACTGGCTGTATGTGGACACTCAGGCAGGAGTGCTTTACCGCATGGACTGCGACAGCACCGACAGGCAGCCTGATACCATCGCCATCGAGCCGGTACTGAATGTCGACCGCTACCTGCAGGCCAACGGGCGCAAGCGCGTTCGCGCCCTCTCCGACGGTGCCGCCTGGCGCGACGCCTGCCAGCTCCGCAAGCCTCTCACGTATTATCTTGCTCATCATGCCGATCGGCTGGCCGCCCTGCTCGGTGAACTGCACGACATGGTGCATGGCACCGATGGCGTGCTGGCAGAACCCGATCCTCGTGCGGGGCCACAATTACGCCCCGGTGGCGAACGCCAGCGACTGCGGGCCTCCCCGCACTTTCCCGCCACCGATGCGTTAAAGGTCCTTAGCGAGGCCCGGCTGCTGCAGTGGGCGAGCGACGATCCGCACAGCGTCGTCATCGACACGCTGGAAGGTGCCCTCTACCTGGGTGGCGGCTGGCTCACCGAATACACCTGGCTCAGCACGCAGGAGGCCGGATTGGCCCACGCCTGCTGCGAGGCCCACCTACTCGACCTGAGTGTTCAACACAATCACGAGCCCGTTGTGTCGGATTGCCTGGCGGTCGAGCGCAACCAGCTCCTGTTCGTCGAATGGTTGATCGCCCGCCCTGGGGCAGAAGTCTGCCTCGAACAGGGCCTGAAGCGGCTACATGAAATCCTCGATCACTCCGCCGGGCTCTCGGCCACCCGCGTCCTGCTCGCCTGCGGCGAGTTCGACAAGGCCAAGCAGCGCCTTACCGAACTGCAGCGCCGACAGGGCTTGCGCGTCGAGGTGGTGGAAAGCGCAGAGCTGAAGCACCTACCCGCACTGCTGGCCAAGTGGAAGGAACATGGCAGGTGGCCCGGCGGCTGACGATACACTTCAACCCTCGCTGATCAATTGATACAAACGCTGCTGCGCATCCCGGCTGGAGATGCTCGGGTCATCGAAGAACTCGGCCAGGATCGCCATCCACGCTGCCACTTGGTGGGATGGCATCCCCCGCGAATGCACCTCGGTTCGATCCTTTTCCTTGATAAGTGCCTGTAAACCCAGTTGACCGCAGCTATCGAGCTCGCCTGGGTCGACATCGAGTCGCGCCGGCAGCGCGCCCTTGATTCGGCTGAAGGCCACTTGATTGTCGGCATCGAAAACCGTACGGGCGAAGTCCCGTTGCGCCTCGACTTCCCCCGCCCTGGCCGTCAGAGGAAAGGCAAAGGCGTCGAGCACCATGAAGTAAGCAATCGAGGTTCCGGGGATGAAGGTGCAGCCGAAGTCCCGGTCAGCACGATAACCAAGCAATGTAAGCTCCCCCTTGGCCCAATCCCCCATGAACTGCATGCCGGCTTCTCCGCTGCCGATCGACGCGGTGGCATCGGCCCATGTCTTGCCCTCACGAGCCATCAGCGGCAGTGCGAAACGGGATACACGACGCAACAGATCTAGAGCGGCCAGCATTCCCTCGTCGAGCACGGCTTCTGCCTCACCATGGAAAACCCTCTCGTAGCCCTCGGCCCCCATGGCGTCATACATGATGCCGTGGAAAAGCACGGCGATTTCCCAAGGCTCCGCCCCGATGGCAACGGGTGGGTAGCCTGCCGCCTCTATACGCTCGGCGGCAGCCAAGATCTCCTCCCAGCTATTGGGTACTCCGAGGCCAAGCTCATCGAAAATCCTCTGGCTGGTCCAGAGCCAGTTTTCCACATGAATGTTGGACGGAACGAAATACACCTTGCCTTCATGGCGGATACGTTCGAGAACGAAGCTGGGCAATCGTTCGTACCAGCCCTGCTCCTGGGCCACCAGTTCCATGTCCTTGACGACACCGAACTCGCGCAGCTCCCTGGCGCTGGCCGTGACGTTCCACTGCATGACGGCCGGTGGATACCCATGTGCGATCCGGTCGCTGACGACTCGCTTCAAAGCGGCCTCGCTCTCGGTCGGCATATCCACCCAGCGATGGCCGGCCTCGCTCCAGGCCTGCCGGTAAACGTCGAGCGCTGCCTCTTCGCTGCTGGATGTCCAGTAGTACACGACATCGACGGTGTGGCCAGTAGCAGGCTCGGCAGCCTGAACATCGGCAAACGTCACCCCCACCATCAGACAGAGAACTTTCCAAAGACACTTCATGGCGTTTTCCTTCTTCTTCGCTTCACCGTGTCCTCACGTCGGCGTTCTCGGCTCAGCCTTGGCAGAGGTATCGTGACTATCCGTCGCGGTTGCTGCGGCACATTCCTTTTTCTCGACTTTCCTTCTCCCGCCGGCACCCGGTGCATTGAACCAGCGATCCGCGACTTCACTTCCCGGCATCGGCTTGGCGAATAGATAGCCTTGTGCCACCTCACACCCCAGCTCAAGCAGGAAATGCCGCTGGGCCTGGGTTTCGATGCCCTCTGCAACGCAGCGCTTACCCAGGTTGCGCGACAGATCGACCATGGCCCGTATGATCTGTTCCGAGCGGTCGTCCAGGCCGATGTCGGCAATGAAGCCACGATCGATCTTCAGCTCGTCGAAGGGAAAATCGCGCAGATGCAATAGCGAGGCGAAGCCGGTGCCGAAATCATCAAGGGCAATGGAGACACCGTACTGGCGAAAACACGTCATGGTAGCGCGCATGAGATCGGCATAGCGGTTGAGAAAGACGTCCTCCGTCACTTCCACAGCGATATCGGACCAGTCGAGCCCATGCTCATGAATGGCCGAAGCCAACATTTCGAAGCCGTTGTCGTTGATGAGCAATGCTTCTGGCAAATTGATTGCCACTGGGCCAGGCGTATAGCCCGCTTGCTTCCAAGCCAGGAGATCGCAGCAGACGCCCCTTGCCACCGCGCGTGTCATCTCTCCTATGAGGCGCGGGTCTTCCATCAGCGGCAGGAAGGCGCCTGGGGCCAGCAACCCGAGAGTGGGATGCTGCCAACGAACCAGCGCCTCGAAACCCAAATGATGACCCGAGTACAGGCATACCTTGGGTTGGTAATGGACCACGAACTCGTCACGATCGGCAGCACAGACGAGTGCAGCGGACAGTTCGCTTTGCTCCAGCTGTAAAGCAAGGGCGTCCTTGTCGAAGATGACGGCTCTGTTTCTCTCCGACTTGGCGGCATAGAGAGCCAAGTCTGCCACACGGATCAAACCGGCTTCATCCGTCGCATGATAAGGCACCATGGCGCCCCCCACGCTGGCGGATATTCGCAGCGTATTGCCTTCGAACTGAAACTCACTGGCTATTGTGCCGGCCACCCGCTCGGCAATGGCATTGAATGTTCGCTCGTCATCCAACTCCGGCAGGAGAATGGCAAACTCGTCACCACCGATACGGGCAATCACATCGTCGGAACGAAAGACACTGCGGAACGCATGCGCCACATGCAGCAGCGTGGCATCGCCGGCCGGGTGGCCAAAGCTGTCGTTGATCGACTTGAAGTGATCCAGATCGACCAGCAGCAAGGAAAACCCCTTGCCATTCACACTGTAACGTCTCAGCAGGGTGCGCAGTGCCGAATTGAAGTACGCACGGTTTCTCAGCGCAGTGAGCGAGTCCGTCTGCGCCAAATGAGCCAGTTCACTCTCGTAGTTCATCTTCCGTCGATGTTCGCTTCGCAACCTCCGCAATAGCGGGAAGAATAAAAAAGCGCTCGCCAGAATCAGCACCGAAGCTAGCATCAACAAGAGCGCAGTAATGAGAGACTTCGCATTGTCGATACTGGAAACGCTTCGCCCATGAGAATACTTTATGATGCTATTGAAATGGCGCATCAAATGGCCATCTGCCGTGGCGGCAAAGTCGATGGGTCCCCAGAAGGCGTACCGCCGCTTTCGATCCTCATGGCTGGAGTCGATGATCCTTTCGGCGCGGGAAAGGAACTCCTCGAGTCGCCAGTTGAGTTCGAGATAGATGTCCTCCTGACCCGAGCCTCGGGAGCTGATACGCTCCAGAAGGTTTTTATTCAACATCTCCTGATCGCGTTCCAACAGCAGCATGGTGGCGCGAAGATCGGCGATGGTCTCACGAATCTCTTCCAGCATGGGCGTAATGATGTATTCGGGAATGTCAGGATCCGCTGATGCCCGCATGACCGCCCTTGTCTGATTGGCGAGCTGTTGGAACCGAATGAATTGCCTCCCGGAGAGAAAGCTTATCTCCTGCTGGATGGCATGCCGATCGAGCGCAATTCTGACCGTTGCGTACGTGGCACCGATCAAAAGGGTCATGATAATCGCGGCACCAATGTAGTACCGGCCGATAGAGCGGATGTATTTTTCTATCGAAAAAACGGATTTCGGGGGGTGTGAAGGTGGTTCAGGCATCAGCTTTCGCTCTATGGTGTCATAGCATTCCTTTCCGGCATCATCCTGACAACCAGCGATTCCATTTTCTTTTCGGGCTTCAATGGCCCTTCCTAGCGCCTGATAGAGTCGTCAAAACCTCGACGTCGAAATATCCTACTGCTTTGCTTGGTCTTGAACTGACGGCACCGCTGACATAGGCCGCTGCAGTGCAAAGAGAGCATGATCGCAATTCTTTAACCTGCTTTCCAGCGAAAGATTTACTCAGGAATAAACCTAATACTTAGGTCCATGGCGACGAATTAAAATTAAGCCAAACATCTAGACACAAGGGGCAATATTGATCTTGGTGAGTCCTGCGCTTTTTGGACAAACCCTGCCAAGATGGGGGCCGACCCCCGCCCACTAGTTTTCCATACGACTTGCCCCCGGCCATTGCCGGGGGCAGGTGGTTAGTGCGTTATGCGGTACGCACCTGCTTAGAAGCGGAAACGCAAACCGACGCTTGCCGCATCGAAGGTGTGATCGGAGCGATCCAGGTAGCGCATGTAGTCGGCGCCGACGGAGAAGTTGGGCGCGATGTCGAATTCGGCCCCCGCACCGTAGGAGAGGCCGTCTTCACGCCCCACATCGAAGTCGACCTCGGTGATACCGGCCAGGCCGTAGAGGCGGAATTCATCGGAGAGCGGCAAAATACCCTTACCGTAGGCCCCAATGAGATGATCCAGCTCGACCGGGCCATCCGAGCCACCCGTGCCCAGATGCGCTTCGACACCGAAGAATTCGTTGAACTGAGCACCACCGCGCAGGCGCAGGCCGGCGGAATCGCCCGAAGGCCCGACATCGTTGCTGAGATCCCAGAACATGGCATCTGCGCCGATATAGCCTTGCGGGTACATCGGCATATGAGCCTGCTGCTGGGTGCGCGGCTGAGCCTGCCCCTGCCCTTGAGCCTGAGTACGCTGCTGGGTCTGGGCTTGGGTTTGAGTTTGAGGTTGGGTCTGAGGCTGAGGCTGAGGCTGAGGCTGAGTCTGCTGAGCCTGGGCCGAGGAAATGAATGTACCTGCCATCAGTGCTGCAGCGGGAACGGCTAGCAGTTTCATGTCTGCACCTCCATTAAGAAACGGTGTTTCCTTACACCACCTCCAGTGTGGTACAGGCTTTTCGACCATGCAAGCCGAATACACAGAAGATAGTTTCGATTCGTAACGAGAAGCCGTCCTTCAGCGTGGAGAAAGACTCAGCGCCACGATGCCGCCCAGCACGATCGCCCCACCGACCAGTTGAGTGCCCGACAGCATCTGCCCCAACACCAGATAGCCGAGCAGCAGCGAGGCGACCGGCTCCACGTTCATCACCGGCGCATTGCGCGCCATCTCCAGCCGCGGCACGCTGATGAACAGCACCGAGAAAGCCACGCTGTAGAGCAGAGCCAGTGCAGCGAGCGCGCCCCAACCCACAGGACTCGCCGGCAGAGCCATGCCGCCCGGCACCAGTTGCAGTCCACCGGCCACGACCATTAGTACCAACACCGTGAGCATGGTCAGCAGGCTGCGCAGGGTGCTGCCCACCTCTCCAAGATGGTGCTCGGTGGTCCACAGCGCCACGGAAAAGGCGGCCGCAGCCCCCAGGCCGAAGCCGATGCCCGTCAGCCACTCCGGACCAAGCGCTTCGGGCGCAGCCAGCCAGGCGGGAATATCGAGCACTACCACCAGACCGACCAGAATCGCAGCCATGATCAGCGCCGCGCGCAGCGTTGGCCGCGGCCCACCCAGCGCCCAGGTCAGCAGCGCCAACTGGATGGGAAAGGTGTTCATCAGCAGCAGCGCCACGACCACGGGAACGCGCGCCACCGCCGCATAGAGGCACAGGCTCTGGATGGCCACCATCAGACCGGCCAGCAGCTGCCAGCGCCCGGCACCGGCCGGAAAGGCGAGGCGCTTGCGCTGCCAGAGAAACAGCACGACCAGCACGGCAAGCGCCGTCGCCGAGCGCACCAGCACGGCCAGTAGCAAGCCGGTGCCCTCGTCGAAAGCCAGGCGCGCCGCGACGTGATTGCTGGCAAACAGCGTCGCGACAGCGACCAGAATGGCAATGGCGAGATGGCGGGGCAACAGGCCTGGGTGGGAGGCCGAATGGTCGGATAGCGCAGTGCTCATGACGGATTCCGGTCGGGACGAAGCGCTCAGCATGCCAGCGTTCTTGCCCAGCCCCAACAGGCCGCCGCAAGATGACTTAACAATAAGCCTGCGAAGCAGGACATGCTAGACTAAAGTCTTACGTCTATGCTGCCCCTACAGCCTGCCAACGGGAGAACGGATGGAGACTTCGGTTCTGGTCATCAACTGCGGTTCCTCTTCGATCAAGTACGCCCTCGTGCCCAAGGATCCTGCCCGCCCGCGCCTGTCGGGGCTGGCCGAACGTCTGGGCAGCGGCGACGCCCGCCTGAAGGGAACCGACAGCAACGGCGAATCGTTCGAGCAGGCCCTTGAAGGCGCCGACCACGCCCGCGCGCTGGAAGCCATTCTCGAGCGGCTTGAGGGGCGCCTGCCGGTGGCAGTCGGCCATCGCATCGTGCACGGCGGCGAGCGTTTTACCCGCGCCGCGTTGATCAATGACGAAGTGGTCTCCGCCATCGAGCAGACCGCGGCCCTGGCTCCGCTGCACAACCCCGCCAATTTGACGGGGCTTGCCGCGACTCGCCGCCTGTTTCCCGACCTGCCCCAGGTAGCGGTGTTCGATACCGCCTTTCACCAGAGCCTGCCGCCGCGGGCCTACCGCTACGCCTTGCCTGAGGTGCTCTACCGCGAGCATGGCATACGGCGTTATGGCTTCCACGGCACCAGCCATGCCTATGTCAGTCGGCGCGCCGATGCCTTGAGCGGCCTCGAGGGTGGCGGTTGGCTCACCGCCCATCTGGGCAACGGCTGCTCCACCTGTGCCGTATGGAAGGGCCAGAGCCTGGACACCAGCATGGGACTGACGCCCCTGGAAGGGCTGGTGATGGGCTCGCGCAGCGGCGACGTCGACCCGGGCCTGCATGCCCACCTGGCACGCCAACTGGGCTGGTCGCTGGAGCGCATCGACGAGGTGCTCAACCGCGAGAGCGGCCTGCTGGGGCTCTCGGGCCTGACCAACGACATGCGCGAGCTGGAGGCCGCCGAGGCGGAAGGACATGCTGGGGCGACGCTTGCCATCGAGGTGTTCTGCTATCGCATCGCCAAGTCGCTGGCCGGGCTCTCCTGTGCCCTGCCCCGTCTCGACGGTCTCGTCTTCACCGGCGGGATAGGCGAGAACTCGTCGCTGGCACGCGAACGGGTCGTCGCCCTGCTGCCCCACTTCGGGCTGCAGCTCAACCGCACCGTCAACAGCGAGACGATCCGCGGCCAGGAGGGCCGCATCGACGCCGGTGGCCGCCAGCTGTGGGTCATTCCCACCGACGAAGAGGGGCAGATCGCCACCGAAACCCGCCAGCGACTGGAAGAGACCGCTGCATGACGCCGCACGACGCACGTTCACATACCAAGGTGCTGCTGATGGTGCCTACCGCGGTGGGAGTCGGGCTGACCTCCGCCAGCCTGGGCCTGATGCAGGCGCTGGATACCATCGGCCTGAAAACGGGCTTTCTCAAGCCGTTCCGCCAGGACGAGCTGAACGGACCCGGCCCCGACCGCTCCACCGCGCTGGTGAGCAGCACCCTCGATCTGCGCCCGCCGGCCCCCATCGCCCAGGCTGACATGGAGCGCCTGCTGCGACAGGACCGTCTCGACGTGCTGATGGAGCAGGTCATCGAACTCTTCGATCAGGCCATGGACGGCCAAGACGGCACCACACCCGATCTGATCGTGGTGGAGGGTGTAGTCCCCACCGCCCATGGCACCTACGCCACCCAGCTCAACGCCCAGTTGGCCCATGCGCTCAACGCACGAGTCATTCTGGTCGGCAGTGGCGACGCCGCAGCCCCCGAAGCGTTGGCCGAACAGCTCGACATGCATGCCAGTGCCTTCGGTGGGGTGGGCTCGGCGCGTACCCTGGGCTGCATCCTGATGCGCATGCAGAACCTGCCCGGCGGCGAGGAGCCCACGCTGGCGCCCGGTACCAGCAGCGTCATGCTCGACGATACCTTCCTGGACGAACTGCGCCGCCACTCACCGGCGCTGGCCACCGACCGTTTCCACCTGATCGGCGTGGTGCCCTACAACCCGGCACTGATCGCACCGCGGGTGATCGATGTGGCACGGGCGCTCGACGCCAGGTTCCTGCACGAGGGCGACGCCGCCAACCGCCGCGTGCTCTCCACCAGCCTGTGCGCCCGCAGCGCCGCCAATGCCCTGCACGCATTCCGCCCCGGCAGCCTGATCGTGACCTCCGGCGACCGCGACGACATCGTGCTGGCCTCGGCGCTGGCCACCATGAACGGCGTGCCCATGGCCGGCGTGCTACTGACCAACGGCTTCATGCCCAACGACAACATGATCGAGATGTGCCGCCCGGCGCTGAAGACCGGCATGCCAGTGCTGGCGGTGGATACCGACAGCTTCACCACCGCCAAAAACCTGGGCCGGATGGGCAACGACATTCCCATGGACGATCTGGAGCGCGCCGAGCAGGTGACCCGCTTCGTGGCCGGGCATCTGGATCTGCAATGGCTCAGGGAACACCTGAGCCGGGGCTTCACCCGTCGGCTGTCGCCCTCGGCGTTCCGTCATCAGTTGGTCAAGTTGGCTCAGCGCGCCAACCGGCGCATCATCCTGCCTGAGGGCAGCGAGCCGCGCACCGTGGAGGCCGCCGCCATCTGCCAGCGCCGCGGTATCGCCAACTGCATTCTGCTGGCCCGCCGCGAGGAGGTCGAGGAGGTCGCTCGCAACCGCGGCATCGAGCTGCCGGAAGGGCTCGAGATCCTCGACCCCGAGCACATTCGCAGCCGCTACGTGGCGCCCATGGTGGAACGCCGGCGCGGCAAGGTGAACGAGCTGACCGCAGAGGATCAGCTGCAGGACAATGTGGTGCTGGGTACCATGATGCTGCAGCTCGATGAAGTGGACGGCCTGGTCTCCGGCGCCGTTCATACCACCGCCAACACCGTGCGCCCCGCCTTCCAGCTGATCAAGACCGCGCCCGACTATCGCCAGGTGTCGTCGATCTTCTTCATGCTGCTGCCGGAGCAGGTGGTGGTCTACGGCGACTGCGCGGTGAACCCGGACCCCGACGCCGAGGCGCTGGCCGAGATCGCCATTCAGAGCGCGCGCTCCGCCCAGGCCTTCGGCATCGAGCCGCGGGTGGCCATGATCAGCTATTCGACCGGGGAGTCCGGCAGCGGCGCCGACGTCGACAAGGTGCGTCAGGCCACGCGGCTGGCTCGGGAACAGGCGCCGGACCTGTTGATCGACGGGCCGCTGCAGTACGACGCCGCCGCCATCGAGAGCGTGGGCCGCCAGAAGGCGCCCGACTCGCCGGTGGCGGGACGCGCCACGGTGTTCGTGTTCCCCGACCTCAATACCGGCAACACCACCTACAAGGCGGTGCAGCGCAGTGCGCGGGTAGTCAGCGTGGGGCCGATGCTGCAGGGACTCAACAAACCGGTCAACGACCTCTCACGCGGTGCCCTGGTCGACGACATCGTCTACACCATCGCGCTGACGGCGATCCAGGCCGCCCAGCGCGGTTGAGCCTGCACGCCCGAGACGCCGTGCCGGGCGATAGGGCGTGGGGTCGATGGCAGGTTCCCGCTCGAGCAGCAGGTCGACCAGCAGCCCGGTCGCCGCCGGCGCAAGTACCAAACCGTTGCGGAAATGTCCGGCATTGACGAATAGCCCGTCGATGCCGGGCACGGCGCCGATGAAGGGGATGCCGTCCGGGGCCGCCGGTCGCAGTCCGGCCCAGTGATGCTCGACCCGGCACTCAGCCAGCGCCGGCAGCATCGCCACGGCGCTTTGCCACAGCGACTCGCGCGCCTCTTCGGTGGTGCTCTTGTCGAAGTCGGTCTGCTCCAGGGTCGAACCGACCAGCACCCGACCATCGCCGCGCGGAATCAGGTAGCGGCCATCGGCGAGCACCACCCGTTCCAGCAGCTGTCGCCCGCCCGCCATGGGTGGGGTGGCGAACAGCATCATCTGGCCTTTCACCGGGCGTACCGGCAGCGCCACGTCATGGTCGGCCAGCAGCACGCCGCTCCAGGCGCCGCCGCACAGGATCACCCGCTCGGCAGCGAAACGCTGCTGCCCGGCGACGACACCCCGCACATGCCCCCGCTCGACGATGAGCCGCTCGACGGCCGCCCCTTCCACCACTCGGGCGTTGGGCAACATCTCCAGGCGTGCACGCAGCGCCCGGCACAGCCGCGGGTTGCGCACGCTGCCCAGGCTAGGCATCCACAGTCCTTCGCCCAGCCCCTCGACCAGCCAGGGTTCCTGGCGGTAGATGAAGTCCGCGTCGACCCGCTCCAGCGGCCAGCCCTGATTCTGCGCCCAGTCGCAGGCACGCTCGGCGTCGTCCACGCTCAGGTAGAGCAGCCCCTTCTGGCGGTACTCGATGTCGATACCGGTAGCGTCGCGCAGCAGCGTGGCCATCTCGGCATAGCGCTCCCCCGCGCCCCGGGCGAGCTGCGATACCGGCTCGCTGTAGCGCCAGGGATAGAGCGGCGAGACGATGCCGCCACCGGCCCAGGAGGCCTCCTGGCCGCAGCGGCCTCGCTCCAGCAGGGTAACGCCATGGCCGGCCTCGGCCAGCTGGCAGGCGGTCAGCATGCCGATGACGCCACCGCCAACGATCAGGAAGTCGTTCACGCAATGCTCCGATACAGGGTCCCGCCACAGCGGGTGCCGAGGACTCAGGACACGACTGCGCCCCGTCGAGACGGGGCGCAAGGTTGCAGCGGGTGGTGGGTCAGGGGTTGCCCTTCAGCCTCTCGCTGCGCCGTCGTAACAGTTCCATGGTAACCAATAGCAGCGTCGAGATCAGGATCAGAATGGTGGCCATCGCGGCAATGGCCGGGCTGATGTTCTCGCGAATGCCGGAGAACATCTGGATCGGCAGGGTGCGCTCGGTGGGGCTGGCGATGAACAGCGCCACCACCACTTCATCGAACGAGGTGGCAAAGGCGAACAGGCCGCCCGACACCACGCCGGGCACGATCTGCGGCAGCACGATGGTGAAGAACACCCGCATCGGGTTGGCGCCCAGGCTCGCCCCGGCGCGCACCTGATTGAAATCGAAGCCCTGAAGAGTGGCGTTGACGGTGATCACCACAAAGGGCACACCCAGTACAGTATGGGCCAGCACCAGCCCGGTGTAGGAGTTGAGCAGGCCAACCTGGGCGAAGAAGAAGTACATGCCCACCGCAACGATCACCAGCGGTACCACCATGGGCGAGATCAGCAGCGCCACGATCAGCCCCTTGCCGGGAAACTCGGCGCGATTGAGGCCCACCGCCGCCAGGGTACCGAAGATCATCGCCAGCAGCGTGGCCAGCGGCGCCACGATCAGGCTGTTCTTGAGCGCCCCCATCCACGCCGAGGAGGTGAAGATCGCCTCGTACCAGCGCAGCGAGAAGCCCGGCAGCGGGTAGGTCAGGAATGAGCCGCTGCTGAACGACAGCGGCACGATCACCAGTACCGGCGCGATCAGGAACAGCAGTATCAGGCCGCAGAAGATGCGAAAGACCCAGAACCACACTTTCTCTACCGGCGAGGCGTAGGGAGGTAGCGACATGGCTCAGCTCCTGATCAGCTGCTTGCGGTTCACCAGGCGGTGGTAAACCAGGTAGAGCAGTAGAGTGACCACCAGCAGCAGGCTGCCCAGCGCCGCCGCCATGCCCCAGTTGTTGGTGGTGTTGGTGTAGTAGGCCACGTAGTAGCTCACCATCTGATCGGCCGGCCCGCCCACCAGCGCCGGGGTGATGTAGTAACCCAGCGCCATGATGAAGACCAGGATGGTGCCGGCTGCCACGCCGGAGATGGTCTGCGGCACGTAGACCTGCCAGAAGGCGGCGAAGGGGTGTGCCCCCAGCGACACCGCGGCGCGCTGATAGCTCGGTGAGATGCCCTTCATCACGCTGTACAGCGGCAGCACCATGAACGGCAGCAGAATGTGCACCATGGCGAAGAACACCCCGATGCGGTTGAACACCAGCTGCAGCGGCGAGTCGATCAGCCCGCTGAAGATAAGGCTCTGGTTCACCAGGCCGTTGGACTGCAGCAGGATGATCCACGCCGCGGTACGCACCAGCAGCGAGGTCCAGAACGGCAGCAGTACCAGAATCATCAGCATGTTGCTGGTCTTGGCCGGCAACGTGGCCAGCAGATAGGCCAGCGGGAAGCCCAGTGCCAGACAGATCAGGGTGACGCCACCGGCGATCACCAGCGTGCGCTGGAACACGCTCAGGTAGAGGCGGTCGCGCTCGGCGACGCGCGCTATCTCACCGTCGGTGCCACGCTGCAGATCGAGCGAGGCCAGCAGGTAGCGGTCGGTGGTGGTGGGCGCGGTACGCTGAATGCCGAGCCAGGTCTCGGTCTCGCCCCAGGCGGGATCGATCTCGGTCAGGGTCGCGACCCAATCGGTATCGGGGCCGACCGCATCCACCGTCGGCAGGCCACGCAGGGTATTCATCAACAGGCTGCGATAACGGGAATCCTCGTAGTTGAGGCGCCGGCTGATGCGCCCCAGCCCACCGCCCTGACGTGAATCACGCAGCTCGGCGGCAAAGGCGGCCAGAGTGGCCTCGTCCGGCAGCCCGCTGCCGTCCCAGTGGCGCAGCCCCTCTGCCGTGAGCGGCATCACCGAATCGAGTTCGGTGTTGTCGACGCTGCGCCACAGCATGTTGCCGATGGGTACCACGAAGACGACGATCAGAAACAGCGCCAGCGGCGCCACCAGACCAATGGCCTTGAGCTTGCGCAGCCGTTCGGCACGGCGTAACTGCGCCTTGAGATTACCGCCAGGCTTGGCTGGCGACATGGTTGCCGACAGGTTCGCAGACATCGCCTACCCCATGGTTCAAGCGTGCCGGGCCCAGCCCTAGGGCGGGCCCGAAGTGAAAGCAGGGCTGGCGGCGGCCCAAGGCCGCCGCTCGGCGTCGCTCAGCGGGCCGCCCAGGCGCTGAAGCGTTGCTCCAGCTCTTCACCATGATCGACCCAGAAGCCGGTATCGATGGCCAACGCCCCTATCATGTTCTCCTCGTAGGTGGGCATGCGTCGCGCCTGGGTCTCATCCAGTTGGGCGATGGCTTCCGGGTGCACCGGGCCGTAGGGAATCTCGCTGGAGTAAGCTGCCTGGTTCTCGGGCTGGCTGGCGAACTCGATGAAGGCATAGGCCTCGTCGACGTGTTCACTGCCGGCGACGATGGCCCAGTAGTCGAGGTCGTAGATGCTCTCGTTCCACACGATCTCGAGGTTGCTGCCCTCTTCCTGGGCAGCGGCAATGCGACCGTTGTATGCAGAGGTCATCGCCACGTCGCCGGATACCAGCCACTGGGGCGGCTGGGCACCGGCCTCCCACCACTGAATGTGGCTCTTGATCTCGTCGAGCTTGGCAAAGGCGCGATCGACCCCCTCGTCGGTGCGCAGCACCTCATAGACCTCATCGGCGGCCACGCCATCTGCCATGAGCGCGAACTCCAGGGTGTACTTGGCGCCACGGCGCAGCCCGCGTGTGCCGGGGAACTGCTCGACGTCCCAGAAATCGGCCCAGGAGGTCGGTGCACTGTCCAGCGCATCGGCGTTGTAGGCCAGCACCGTCGACCAGACGAAGGTGCCCACGCCACACTCGTCGAAGGCTGCGTCGATCAGCACGCTGCCCAGCCCCAGGCGCTGCCAGTCGATGGGTTCGAACAGACCCTCGAAGCAGCCGCGTACCAGCTCGGGAGATTCCATTTCCACCAGATCCCAGCTGACGTTGCCGGTTTCCACCATGGCGCGGATCCGCGACAGCTCGCCGTTGTAGTCACCCGGTGTGAGTCGGATGCCCGTCTCCTCGGTAAAGGGGCCGTAGTAGGCGTTCTGCATGGCATCGCCGGAGGCGCCACCGAAGGAGATCACGGTCAGTGCCTGAGCGCTGGCGGAAACCGCCAGACCGAGGCTGACCAGGCCGCCGAGGGCGATGCCACGGCTGATGCGGGATAGTGGGAAGCGCTGCTGAGTCATTGTCTTTCTCCCGGCCAAAGGCCTTTGTTATTGAATTTACTGCGTTGTTGCGGAGCAGGAGGCGTCGAGTGCGCGCACGTCCTCGTCTCGCCAGCCGAGTTCGATCACATCTCCCGGCTGCATACTGCTTTCGAAATCGTCCACCGGCACCCGCGCCATGAACTCGTCGTTGTCGGCCAGTTCGCAGCGGACTCTCAAGTGGTCGCCCAGGTAGATGAACTCGCGGATGCGCGCCTGGAGCCGATTGGGCAGGCCCTGGGCGGAGCCGTTGAGCTTGACCCGCTCGGGGCGAATCGACAGCCGCGTGGCATCCCCCACCGCGAGTCCGCTGCCGATCAGCGCACCCGTGCTGAAACCGTCGCCGAAACTGACCCGGCAATGACGCCCCTCCACCGACTGAATGCGCCCTGCCAGGGTGTTGTTCTCGCCGATGAACTGGGCGACGAAGGCATTGGCGGGATGCTCATAGAGGTTGGTCGGGGTGTCGATCTGCTGAATCACGCCATCGTTGAACACCGCCACCCGGTCCGACATGGTCAGCGCTTCGCTCTGGTCGTGGGTGACGAAGACCACGGTGAGCCCGAGCCGCTCATGGAGATGCTTGATCTCCAGTTGCATCTGCTCGCGTAGCTGCTTGTCCAGCGCGCCCAGCGGCTCGTCCATCAACACCAACTGCGGCTCGAAGACCAGCGAGCGGGCCAGCGCCACGCGCTGCTGCTGGCCGCCGGAGAGCTGGGTGGGTCGGCGCTTGGCAAAGTCGCGCAGCTGGATCATGTCGAGAATGTGAGCCACCTTGCGGTCGGCCTCGGCGGCCGGCATGCGACGCGTCTTGAGCGGGTAGCGGATGTTCTCCTCTACCGTCATGTGGGGAAACAGGGCATAGTTCTGAAACACCATGCCGAAGTTGCGCTTGTGGGGCGGTACGCTGTTGAGCCGCTGCTCGCGCAGGAAGATGTCGCCACTGGTCGGCACTTCGAAACCGGCCAGCATCATCAGGCAGGTGGTCTTGCCAGAGCCGGAGGGCCCCAGCAGCGTGACGAACTCCCCTTGGCGAATCGTCAGGTTGAGATCCTTGACCACCAGATGCTCGCCGTCGTAAGTCTTCTGAACGCCTGTAAACGTAATCAAGGGCGGCGGATGAGGGTGCGATTCGTTGGTCTTGTCGTGAGGCATCGTTTCACCCATGGCGATTTCAGAGGGGTGCAGACGTCAAGAATAATGCAAGACGTTCACTGAAAGTTTCAACATTCAAGCTAAACATCGCCAAGAACATCGTCAAGTATATTCCACATCCTTCTTTAGCCGTAATTCAACGCAACAGGCAAATGCCCCTCCCATTCAGGTACTCGGTTGAACCCACCAGGCAAGCCCACCCTTTCATGCAGACCTAGGCTGGCCTAGAGTGGAGGCATGTTCAGCTACAACTGAAGGAGGAATGCCCATGGCGGTTCAAGAGCGACCCCCGGTCGTGGCAGGCCCTGAACGACGAGCCCAACTGACACTCTTTGCACGCAATTTCTTCAAGCATCCCCGCATGCTGGGCTCCATCATCCCCAGCTCGTCATTCCTCATTCGCCGGCTGCTGGAGCCCGTGGAATGGGAACGAGCACGTGTGATCGTCGAATACGGGCCCGGCGTGGGCACCATCACCCACGAGATCCTGGGTCGCTTGCACCCCGACGCAACGCTGGTGGTCATCGAGACCAACGACGATTTCGTCGACTTCCTGAACCGCTCCATGACCGACCCTCGTCTCAAGGTGATTGCCGGCTCGGCGGAAAACATCGAGGAGGAACTCGAGCGCCTGGGCCTGCCGGCAGCCGACTATGTGGTCGCCGGTCTGCCTTTCAGCACCATGCCAGCCGACTGCCGCGAGCGTATCCTCCAACAGAGCCAGAAAGCCCTGGCCACAGGTGGATCCATGCTGATCTATCAGTTCTCACCCAAGGTCTCTTCCGACCTGCGCCAGATCTTCTCGCGCGTGGAGAGCGCCTTCGAACCGATCAATATCCCCCCCGCCAAGGTCTATTTCTGCCATAAGTGATGCTCCCTTACGTCGACCGCAGGCCCACTGGCCTGCGGTAGATCGGAGCCATTCTCGACCAGCCCCATTCGCTTGACCGCCCCCGGTTGACAGCGTTGCTTTCCGCTTCCGGCACCGTCGATTCCAAGATTGCTTAGGCTTTGTACGAAAAGTCGGCGAGCGATGGCCAGACAAGGCAAAAATCGGCGAAAAGACGGAGTTTACGGGGTGTAAATGAGTACTTTGAGCCGATTTTTAACGCCGTATGGGCGAGCGCAGACAGTTTTCGTACAGAGCCTTGTGTCTCTCCGGGCTTGTTGATTAGCTACCAGCAGGCCTTGGCATCAGGGTGAGCATCCGCAGAGCCTGAGGCGCTACAGCCTGGGACTTAGATTATGCCCCCTGATGCCTA
>NZ_JABFTW010000026.1:0-55388 GCF_021404355.1 Halomonas sp. MCCC 1A11062 | reverse complement strand
TGTTCGGCTAACGGTTCCCGCTATCAGGGTCCGTAGGGGACTTTCACCCCCAAGTCATTCCGAGGCACCACCCTCGGAAACAGCGCCCGTCGGGCGCTGCGCGCCATGCCTGGCGCACCAAAAAAAACCGCCCATGGGGTCATGGGCGGCAAGATCGAAACTGCGAGCCAGAGCAACAGTGTTAGCGACTGCCATCGCGCTGTTGCCTGTATCAGATATGACAGCAGCAAGCAAAAAAGTTCGCCACTGTTCGATAATTTTTTTGTCCGTTTGTCACCACGATCTCTGGCGCGCGCCGCCCAAGACGCGCACAACCGCACCGTGCCGCCTATCACGACACGAAAAAGCTCAGTAAAAACAGTGGCATGAAAAAAAGCAGCAACTAGTCGACAGGATGGCTTGCAATGCTCAAGCCCTTGGTTTTACTATCGAAACCCCTCTGCGGGTGTAGCTCAATGGTAGAGCAGAAGCTTCCCAAGCTTAAGACGAGGGTTCGATTCCCTTCACCCGCTCCAGCGTCTCCCCAATCCATTGATTTCTCCAGCCTCCCTTCCTCAGCAAGGGTTGATGGCTACATGTGTGGCTATACCAATGGCTACGGTAACGGCAAGCTGGCGGCGCGGAACCCTGGACCGTGAATGCGAAAGCCCAGAACGCGAAAGCCCGGCCATGAGGCCGGGCTGGGTCTTCGCTTCCTTTCCACTTCCTCAAGCCTCCTGCTTGAGCCTCCTTGGTTCCTGAGTCTCCCTTGACGTGTCCTTCCCTGCAGGGCCTCCGTGCCCGATGCGCCTACTATGCCAGCCAAGACGTGCGCCATGTATTAGCTTTGACTTCAATTGTTGTAAGAGATTGCCGACTCGAGCTGTCAGCTTTGGCCCCTCACGATCAGGTACTGAGT
Source organism: Halomonas sp. MCCC 1A11062 (assembly GCF_021404355.1). NCBI lineage: Bacteria > Pseudomonadati > Pseudomonadota > Gammaproteobacteria > Oceanospirillales > Halomonadaceae > Halomonas > Halomonas sp. MCCC 1A11062. The sequence goes on along the minus strand of NZ_JABFTW010000026.1, from coordinate 54,490 downwards.
CGTGAACCCGCTGTAGCTAGGTGAAAAAACGCCAATAAAAGAGCCCCGGCGGTGGCCAGGGCAGGCTCGATGAGACGCGATATTTTGGCGAACCCGTAAGAACGCGAAACCATAGCGTCTCTCGCATGGGAGACGGATACCGGGAACAGCTGACGAAGGAAGCCGTGTCGCCTGGCTGGTGTGCCAACAAAAAAAAGCCCGACCGCACGGGCCGGGCTTCTATCGATGCGTCCCTATCCAACCAAACCTTGGGCATCCTGCCCAAGCCTCCTTGGGGTAAGAGCATTCCGTCGCTCGGCCTTCCCTGTAGGGCTTTCCCTAGCCCGTTACCCACAGGGTAGTAGCTTCGCGCCAGCAGTGGTTTAACTCAGGATATCGAAAGGCGTAAGAAATTTGCTTCGTGTTTGTAGGCTATCTCCTACAAAGGAGTCTGATTACGCCGCCCTTCGCTCACCTTCGCCAGGCCGACACGCTCCCCAAGCTAACTTCCATTAGCACTTACCTGTTGCCTGACAGTGCCAGTGTCGCAAATACTGTACAAAAACACAGAAAACACCAAGGGACTCACATGACACTGGCAAACCTCATCCCAGCTCACCCCGAGCCACCACCGCTTGCGCTGCCTCACCCGCTGGCCCTGGGCCGCGCCGGCCTCAGCGGCTTTCCCAGCCCGGCGCAGGACTACGAAGGCCGTACGCTCGACCTCAACGAGCGCCTGGTCAAACGCCCCTCGTCGACGTTCTTCATGAGCGTGACCGGCGACAGCATGGAGCGCCTGGGGATCCACGAAGGCGATCTGCTGCTGGTCGATCGCTCACTCGAGCCCCGCCCCGGCCATATCCTGGTAGCTTTGGTCGAGGGTGAGATCACCGTCAAGCGATACGAGCTGCGCGGCAAGGTGCCGTGCCTCTGCTCGGGCAATCCACGCTATGCGCCGATCCCGCTCGTCGACATCGAGTGTCAGGTGTGGGGCGTGGTGCGTGCGGTCATCCACGAGTACCCGGTATGAGCATGATCGGTCTGGTCGATTGCAACAGCTTCTATGTCAGCTGCGAGCGCGTCTTCCAGCCCCGGCTGTGCGGTTTACCTGTTGGGGTAATGTCGAATAACGACGGCTGCGTCATCTCGCTCTCCGACGAGCTGAAGGCCCTCGGCATCAAGTTGGGAATGCCATCCTTCAAGCTTCAGCCTCTGGTACGCAGCGGGCAGATCCACCTGCTCTCCTCCAACTACGAGCTCTATGGCGACATGAGCCAGCGGGTGCAGGCAGTGCTTGAGGAGTTCAGTCCAGCCGTAGAGCCCTACTCCATCGATGAGATGTTCGTTCGCTTCGACGGCTTCGCCCACGAGCCACTGCTCGAACACGCCCGGCAGCTGCGCCGGAAGGTGCGCCAGTTCACCGGCATTCCGGTATGCGTAGGCGTGGCCCCCACGCGCACCCTGGCCAAGCTGGCGAACCGTGCCGCCAAGAAGATTCCGGCCTGCCAGGGCGTCTGCATACTTCACGCCGGCAGCGCGGAAACCCGCGACCTGCTGCAGAACACCCCCCTGGGCGATGTATGGGGCGTGGGCCGGCGGCTCGTCGAGCGTCTGGCCCTGATGGGCATCAAGAGCGCCTGGGACCTCGCCCAAGCCAACCCGAAGGAGATCCGGCGCCACTTCTCGGTCACCCTCGAACGCACCGCCCAGGAGCTGCGCGGTGTGTCCTGTATCGAAATGAGCGACCTCGATGAAGCCCGCCAGCACATCATGACCAGCCGCTCGTTCGGCAGGCTCACCGACAGCCTGGACGAGATTCGCGAGGCGATTCGACAGTACGGCCAACGTAGCGCCGAGAGACTGCGCCGCCAGAACGGTCTCGCCAAGGCGGTGCTGGTGTTCCTCAAGACCAACCCGCACCGGCAGGACCTGCTGCCACACTCACCGAGCCTGGTACTCGAACTGCCCCGCCCCACCGCCGACAGCCGCGAGATCCTGCATGCCGCCGGCCACGCCCTGGAGCGGATCTACCGCAAGGGCCACCTGTACCAGAAAGGCGGCGTGATGCTGCTCGACCTGATCGACGCCGACCGCCAGCAGCTCTCTTTACTGGATACGCCCCAGAGCGATGCCGAGCGGCAGCGCAGCCAGAAGCTGATGGACGTGCTGGATACCCTGAACCGCAGGATGGGGCGCGATACGGTGAAGCTAGGCATGCCCACCCCCGGGGCGGCGTGGCATTTGCGCTGCGCCCATCGCTCGGATAGGAGCACGACACGCTGGGATGAGCTGCCCAAGGCCAGGGCGCTATAACGCGAAACCCGGCCGTGAGGCCGGGCTGAATCTTCGCTTCCTTTCCACCTTCTCAAGCATCCTGCTCGAGCATCCTTGGTACCGAACAATCCTTTGCTCTGTCTTCCCTGAGGGGCTCTCCGTTGCCCCGTTATCCATAAGGTAGCCGCTCCAAGCGGAACGTGGTTTAACGCACGATATGAAGCGACGTAAGACATTGCCGCTTCGCTTTGTAGGAAATATCTTACAAACACTTCGAAATGGCGGCCCGCTGGGCCCTCATCCCGTCTCTGCACTACCCTTCACAGTGAACGGCGCGACATGGAGGACGACATGGACAAGGCCGTCATCGACGTGATCCGCGAGAAGGAGCAACTGCCCGACAGCATGAGCGACAGCGAAATCGCCCGGGAGTACAAGGGGACCTATACCGCCGCACGCGCTGCGGTGAGCCTGGAGCACAAACCGCTCGACCAGGTGCTCGCGGATGCCATGGCCAAGGTGCTCCCGTTCATGAGGAAGAAGAAGTAGCCCGTGGCGTACGCCCCCTGCCCGATCTCGACGACATGTGGAATCCGACTTGATTATAGGAAAAAACCTATATAGCCTTCTCCCTATAGGCGAAGGATGATTCCCATGTGGCAAATAGAGCAGACCAGGACGTTTGAGGAGTGGTACTTTTCGTTGGACGAGACCGACCGAGAGAACGTGCTGGCAGCGCTCTTGATGCTGAAGGAAAGGGGACCGATGTTGCCACGGCCCCACGCGGACACCGTGAACGGCTCACAGTATCGCAACATGAAAGAGCTGAGGATCCAGAGCCAGGGGCGACCGCTAAGGGCCTTCTTCGCCTTCGACCCTCGGCGAGCAGGTATCGTGCTGTGCGCTGGTGACAAGACCGGCAACAAACGTTTCTATGATGACATGATCCCAGTGGCAGACCGGGAATACGCGGCTCACCTGGAATCACTGAAGTGAGGTGTAAACCATGGCCCGCACACTAGACCAACTCATTGCCAACGAAAGCCCCGAGGTCGTCAACCGCGCCAAGGAAAAGGCCGATGCGATGCTGCTGGAGCTACGCCTTGCGGAAATTCGCCACTTGGTTGAAATGACTCAGGCCGAAATGGCTGAGGCTCTCGGAGTCAAGCAGCCGACCATCGCCGGCATGGAGAAAAGCGGCCAGGATCTTCGCTTGAGTTCTCTCAAGCGCTATGTTGAAGCTATTGGTGGGAAGGTTCGCCTGGATATCGAGTTGCCGGATGGTACCCATCACGGGTTTCCCGTGTGACCGGTACGCATTATCGTGTCCAGCTCTACGCAGGTAGACGTGAGAGTAAGCTTGCCCAATCCCTAGCCTCCCATGAACACTGCCTAGATTGTGGTCTGCTTACGCGCGATGCGTACGCACACGAGGTATGAGAAACTACTGCCCTGTTTCCGACGCTTCCTGATCGTCGCCACGCGCATCCACCGATGTGCCAAATCGCCAGTGCCCCGTGTGCCAAAAAAGTACCAACGCGTCGTGAAAAACGCAGCACAATCACTGTAAATATGAACAGTTATGACTGAGAAGGCAACCGCCACAACCCGCATGAATACTGGCACGACGCGCCCTGCGCTGGATAGAACGTTCTCCGTCGCGCCGATGATGGACTGGACGACCCGTGATTACCGGGCTTTCGCTCGCACCCTGACTCGCCAGGCGCTGCTGTATACCGAGATGGTGACCACCGGTGCCATTCTGCACGGCAGCCCGCGGGAACGTTTTCTCGGCTACGACGAGGTGGAGCACCCCATTGCGCTGCAGCTGGGCGGCAGCGACCCGGGCGAGCTGGCGGAGTGCGCGGCGATTGCCGAGGAATGGGGCTACGACGAGGTGAACCTCAACGTCGGCTGCCCCAGCGACCGGGTGCAGAACAACATGATCGGCGCCTGCCTGATGGGTCACCCGGATAAGGTGGCGGCAGCGGTGCGCGCCATGCGCGAGGCGGTGAAGATCCCGGTCACGGTGAAGTGCCGTATCGGTATCGACGACCAGGACGAGGATGCCGATCTGGAGCGCTTCATCGCTCAGGTGGCGGACGCCGGCTGCGAAGTGTTCATCGTGCATGCGCGCAAGGCGTGGCTGCAGGGTCTCTCGCCCAAGGAGAACCGCGACATCCCGCCGCTCAACTACTCCCGCGTACACCGCCTGAAGGCCAGCCGGCCGGAGCTGCACATCGGCATCAACGGCGGCATCAAGACGCTGGACGAGTGCCGTGAGCAGCTCGATAGCGTCGACAGCGTGATGGTGGGCCGCGAGGCCTATCAGAACCCCTGGCTGCTGGCCGGGGTGGATCGGGCCATCTACGGCGTCGAGGGGCCGGCCGAGAGCCGCCACGCCGCAGCCAGGGCGTTCCGCCCCTACATCGCCCGCCGGCTCGAGGAAGGTGCCAAGCTCAATCACGTGACCCGCCACCTGCTGGGCCTGTTCCAGGGCCAGCCGGGCGGGCGTCGTTTCCGTCGTCATCTCTCCGAAAACGGCCACCTGGACGGCGCCTGCCTGCGGGTGTTCGACGATGCGCTGAGCCTGGTACCGGAGCGGGAGACTGCCGAAACGGCCTGAGCGGCCTCAATAGAGCGGGTCGGGGGGCGGCTCGAGGCTGGAGTGGAAGGTCTCGATGGCGCTTTCGGCCTCTTCGATGGCGTCGAAGCGGGCAATGTGGAACAGCGCCTCGCCTTCGTTGGCCAGCGGTAGGCGGCTCACGCCGATCACGATGCCGTCGGCCATGGCCTTCACGCAGGCTTCGGCGTTGCCGAAGGGGTCCGCCACCTTGCCCAGCACGTCGCCCTTGCTCACCCGCGCGCCGAGACGCACCTTGGGCCGCAGGATGCCGTCGATGGGCGCCCGGGCCCAGCTCGAGCCATTGGCCAGTTCGGCAGCAGGGGGTGGCCGACGCCGATGTTCGCCCGCCAGCATGCCCAGCCGCCGCATGACCCTCAGTACACCCCGCACCCCAGGGGTAATCGCCCACTCGTCGAAACGCAGCGCTTCGCCGGCCTCGTAGGTGAGCACCGGGATGCCTCGATTCTGGGCGTAATGGCGCAAGCTGCCTTCGCGCAGTTCCGCATTGAGGATCACCGGCGCGCCGAAGGCGTTGGCCATGCGCTCGGTCTCACTGCCCGGGCTCAACTGGGCGCGGATCTGCGGCAGGTTGGTGCGGTGAATGGCCCCGGTGTGAAGGTCGATGATGTGGGTGGCGTGATCGACGATCTGCTCGCGAAAGAGAGCGGCCACCCGCGCCCCCAGCGAGCCCGTCTCGCTGCCGGGAAAGCAGCGGTTGAGGTCGCGCCGGTCGGGCAGGTAGCGGCTGTGCTGCATGAAGCCGAACACGTTGACGATGGGCACGGCGATCAAGGTGCCGTGCAGGCCCTGGATCTGCTTGGAGCGCATCAGCCGGCGCACGATCTCGACGCTGTTGATCTCGTCGCCATGAATGCCGCCGCACACCAGCATGACCGGCCCCTGGCGTCGGCCATGCACCACTTCCACAGGGATGTGCAGCGGAGCGTGGGTATAGAGCCGCGCCACCGGAACGTCGACTTGAAGGCGACTGCCGGGCTTGATGGTGACACCGGCAAGCACGAAGGGTGCGCGGGGCATGGCCTTGATTCCAATACGAACAGTGTTCGCTCTGTTATACCCTGCCCCACCGTGGAATACGAGCATAGCGGGGCAAGACCATACACAGGTGAAGGTAAGACGCGCGACGCTACGATAGAATGGCGCAAAAGCGAGGCCTGAGGAGACACCACACACCATGGCGCGACGTACCAAGGCGGAAGCCGCCGCCACCCGCGAAGCTCTGCTCGATGCTGCGGAAGAGGTGTTTCTCGAGCGCGGAGTGGCACGTACCTCGCTGGAGCAGATCGCCCGCGAGGCCGGCGTGACCCGCGGCGCCGTCTATTGGCACTTCAAGAACAAGGCCGACCTGTTCCGGGCCATGCTGCTGCGGGTGCGTATGCCGTTCGAGGAGTTGGTCGAGGAGATCGGCGATCCGGGACTGGCCGAGCGCCCGCTGGAAGCCATTCGTCAGGCCTGCCACCGCGGTTTCGCCCGCCTCGAACAGCCACGCTATCGGCGCGTGCACGCCATTCTGATTCACCACTGCGAAACCTTCGGTGAGATCGATCCGCTGGCCATGCAGAACGAGATTGCCCAGGAGGCGTGCGGCGCTCTCATCGAGTACTTCACCGCCGCTGCCGGCATGGGCCATTTGCGACACGATCTCTCGCCGGAAGTCGCCGCCCGGCTACTGCAGGCGACCCTCGGTGGGCTGTTTCACGACTGGCTGCGCAACCACGAGCACTTCTCGCTCATCGAACGCGGCACGCAGCTGGTCGATACGCAGCTCATGCTGCTGGCACAGGCGCCGGAGTCGCCCTGACCCCGGCGGCCTGGCCGGGCATCATGCCCGGCTTGCCTTGCCCTCTGCGTTGCGCTGGCTGCGCTCACGCCGCCAGGTAGCCAGATCTTCCATCACCTTGTAGGCCAACGGCACGAAGATCAGCGCCAGCGAACTGGCCATGATCATGCCGCCCACTACCACGGTACCGATCTCCTGACGGCTGTTGGCCCCCGCTCCGGTGGCGAATACCAGCGGCAAGGTGCCGATGATGAAGGTCAGTGCCGTCATCAGGATGGCGCGGAAACGCTGCTGGGCTGCGGCCAGTGCCGCATCGAAGGAGCTCATCCCGGTGCGTCGATTCTGCGCCGCGAACTCGACGATCAGGATGGCGTTCTTCGCCGCCAGGCCGATCAGCACCAGCAGCCCCACCTGGAAGTAGATGTCGTTGGGAAAACCGCGCAGCATAGCTGCCAGTGCCGCCCCCAGCACGCCGAAGGGTACCGCCGTGGCCACCGCTATCGGCAGGGTCCAGCGCTCGTACTGGGCGGCCAGGATGAGGAACACCATCACCATGGCCAGGCCGAAGGCGAGCCCACCCGCACCGGCAGCGGCGTCGAGCTGGTAGGCCTCACCGATCCAGCCCAGCGAACTGTTGGCATCGAGCACCTGGGCGGCGACTTCTTCCATCGCCTCCTTGGCCTGGCCGGTGGTGTAGCCCGGGGCCGCATCGGCCAGGAAGTTGACCGCACTGTTGACGTTGAAGCGGTTGATGATGTCCGGCCCGCTGGTGCGCTCCAGGCTCACCAGACTCGAGAGCGGCAGCATCTCGCCGTACTCCGAACGCACGAAGACCTTGTTGAGATCCTCAGGCTGGCTGCGGAACTCGCCCTCGGACTGCAGGTTGACCTGCCAGTTGCGCCCCGCCAGGGTGAAATCGTTGACGTAGAGCGAACCGAAGGTGCTCTGCATCGCCTCGAACACCTGGTTGATCGGCACGCCCATGGCCCGTGCCTTCTCACGGTCCACTGCGGCACGATAGCGGGGAATGCCACTGTCCAGGGTGATGCGCGCGTTGGTCAATTCCGGCCGCTCGTTGGCAGCTGCACTGAGCCGCTGACCGAGCGTTTCCAGCTCCTCGGTGGTCACGTCGCCACTCACCTCGAGGTAGCCCTCTACCCCGCCGGTGAGAGAAAGCCCCATGATCGGGGGCGGCGTGAAGGCGATCACCATCGCCTCGGGAATACCGGCTCCCATGCCGATGATGCGTCCGGCCACGGAAGCGGCGTCCTGCCCCGGCCCGGTGCGATCGCCCCAATCGGCGAGATTGGCAAAACCGATACCCGCATTGGTGCGCAGCGAGCCCGCGATCATGTCGAAGCCCGCCACCGTGGTGAACTGATCCACCTCGTCCATGCCCAGCAGCATCTGCGTGATCTGATCGCGCACCGCCTCGGTACGCGGCAGCGCCGAGGCCGGCGGCAGATTGTAGACCACCAGCGCCGTACCCTGGTCTTCCTGCGGCACCAGGCCGGAGGGTAGACGAGTCAGCGAGAACAGCGTCAGGGCGATCACACCGATGAACAGCACCATGCCCAGCAGCGCATGGCGCAGCAGCTTGCTCACCAGCCAGGCGAAGCCGTTGGTAAGCTTGTCGAAGGCGGCGTTGAACCACTGGAAGGGCTTGGCCACTTCGTGCTTCTGCTTGTCGAGCATCAACGCGCACATGGCCGGCGTGAGCGTGAGCGCCACCACGCCGGACACCACCACCGAAATGGCGATGGTCACGGCGAACTGCCGATAGAGCTCACCGGTGAGTCCACCCAGGAAGGTGACCGGCGCGAATACCGCCACCAGTACCAGGGTCGACGACACCACCGCTCCGGCGACCTGCTTCATCGTCTCCACGGCAGCATCCCGCGCCTTGAGCCCCTGCTCCTTGATCAGTCGGTCGACGTTCTCCAGCACGATGATGGCGTTGTCCACCACGATACCGATGGCAAGTACCAGCCCGAACAGGGTGAGCATGTTGATGGAGAAGCCCAGCGCCAGCATGCCGGCGAAGGTGCCGATCAGCGACACCGGAATCGCCACCACCGGGATCAGGGTCGCACGCAGGTGCTGGAGGAAGACGAAGGTCACCACCACCACCAGCGCCACCGCGATCAGCAGCGTGATGAACACCTCACGAATGGAGATCTCGACGAACTCCGTGGTGTCGTAGGGCACGACGTACCCGACCCCCTCGGGGAAGCGCGAGGACATGTTCTCCAGTGCCTCGTGCACCGCCGTGGCGGTATCCAGCGCGTTGGCGCCAGGCTGAAGGTACACCCCCATGGGCACCGCGCCCTGGCCGTTGTAGGTGGCAGAGAAAGCGTAGCTCTGTGAGCCCAGCTCGACACGTGCCACATCGCCCAGACGCAGGGTGCCACCCTGCTCGTCGGCGCGCAGGATGATGCGTTCGAACTCCTCCGGCTCGGACAGCTGGCCCGGGGTGGAAACGGCGAAGGTGAAGGCCACTTCCTCCGGGGCCGGCTGCGCGCCGATGCTCCCGGCGGCGAACTGGGCGTTCTGCTCGCGAATGGAGGCGGCTACGTCGGAAGGCGTCAGGTCGTACTGCGCCAGCTTGTCCGGCGAGAGCCACACGCGCATGGAGTAGTCCTGGGCGCCAAACAGCGAGGCATCGCCCACCCCGGGCAGACGCACCAGCTCGTCGAGCACGTTGAGCAGAGCATAGTTGGAGAGGAATAGCGGGTCGCGGGAGCCATCCGGCGAATACAGTACCGGCACCATGAGCATGTTGGTGGAGCGCGCCTCGACGCGCACGCCTAGCGTCTGTACCTGCTGCGGCAGGCGTGAGAGGGCGGCCTGCACCCGGTTGTTAACGTTGATCGCTGCCTGGTCCGGGTCGGTGCCCATCTCGAAGGAGACGGTGATCTGTAAACTGCCGGCATCGGTGGCCGTCGATTCCATGTAGAGCATGTCGTCGACGCCGTTGATCTCCTGTTCCAGCGGGGCGGCCACGGTCTCGGCGATCACCTGAGCGCTGGCACCGGGATACTGCGCCTGGACCACGACCTCGGGCGGCACCACGTTGGGGTATTGCTCCACCGCCAGCGCGCGCAGCGCCGCCGTACCCACCAGCACGATGATGATTGAGATGACCGAGGAGAAGATCGGCCGGTCGATGAAGAACCTGAGCATTACGCCTCCTCGTCGGTCTCGGCTTCGGCTTCCGCCGCTGAGGCCTCGGCCTCTTCGGCCGCCTGCTGAGCCTCTTCGGGGCTCAATTCATTGACCCGAACCGGCATGCCATCCTGCAAGCCCACCAGACCGTTGACCACGATGCGCTGATTGGCCTCGAGACCGGTCAGCACCACCTGGCGTCCGTCGACGACGGGGCCGAGCTCCACGCTCCGCGCGTGAACGGTGTCGTCTTCGACGATGAAGACACGCGCTCCCTGGGGCCCCTGTCCCACCGCCTGCTGGGGAATCAGAAAGACGTCTTCGAGCTCCTGTACCAGCACGCGAACACGCACGAACTGCCCCGGTACCACTTCTCCCTGGGGGTTGGGGAACACGGCACGGGCCGACACGCTGCCGGTACGCGGATCGATGGTGCTGTCGGTGAAGTCCACCACTCCACTCTCTTCGTAGGCGTGGCCGTCGGGCAGGGTCAGCAGCGCCTCACGCTGCTCGGACTGGCCGTTGGCGGACAGGGCGCGCCGGGCCGCTCGCTGCAGAGCGGCATCGCCCTCGGGCAGCGAGAAACGCACGTGCACCGGGTCCTGCTGGGTCACTGTGGTCAGCAGTGTGCCCCGCTCGATCAGGCTGCCCTCGGGGAAACTCTCGAGCCCGGTCATGCCGGCCAGCGGCGCGCGTACCTCGGTGTAGTCGAGGTTGAGCTCGGCAGTGGCCACGCCGGACTCGGCCAGAGCGTAGCGCGCCTCGGCCAGCTCGCGAGCGGAGAGCGCCGAGTCGCGCTCGCGCTCGCTGACGGCGTTCTGCTGGAACAGCGTCGAGATACGCCGCCACTCGCGCTGAGCCTGGTTCAGCTCGGCCTGGGCATTGGCCAGCTCCGCCCGAGCCCGCTGCAGCTCGATCTGGTACGGCTCAGGGTCGATACGGAACAGCGGCTCGCCCGCTTCCACGACCTGGCCTTCGGTATAGAGTCGTTCTTCCAGGATGCCCTGCACACGAGCGCGCACTTCCACTTCACGCGAGCCGCGCACGCGGGCGGCGTACTCCTCCACCACGTCGACCGAACGCGGCTCCACGCGCTGTACGTAGACGTCGGGCGGTGGACGTCCGCCAGCGCCAGCGGGGGCACCGTCGTTTCCATTCTGCTCGCACCCTGTCAGCAGGGAGACCAAGAGGCCGACAGCCAGTATCCATTTCACGGGAAGGCGCGCTCCCCAGGGCAACAAGGTCATGAGGCTCTCCGCTGCGATCGTATTTCGTCAGGAGCGGCACGTGATGCGTGCTCGCGGCAGGTCATTCGAGTGCGGGGAATTATATAGACACTCGTGTATGTATACTAGCGTGATGCTCCAAGCCTGCGCTGGCGGTACGTGGCCCGCTCAATCCGAGCGCGGCCGGCTGCGCAATATTCGCCCTTCGGGATGTACCTCCAGCCGCTCCCCACTGCCCGTTCCTACCACGTCGTCCCGCCAGATAGGCCGGCGCTCGCGCGGGGTGATGGTAGCGGGCCGTGCCGGTTCATCCGGCCGCGGGGCGTGGCCCCAACGCAGATAGGGGTCGAAGAGGAACCAGGGAAGTTCGATGGTGAACGTAGGGTCGAACTGACGGCGCTGACGCCAGTGCTCACGATGCCAGGCCAGCGGGTGCTGCACGGGCAGGAAGAGCGCTCCGTGGTTGGTAGCTCCGGCCTCGTCAGGCGCGGCCCAGGCGCTCGAGCCAAGCACGAAACAGCCTGTCAGCAGAAGCCCACCGACGACGCCCCACCGCAGCTTTTTCGATTCATGCATGACCTTTCCCCCCGGCATCATCGCCCTCGGCGCACCGGCCAAGCCTCCAGTATAGGCATAGCGGTGCTGCCGGCTAGGTGTGAGAGCCTTCAGCTAAATGTAAGAGCTTTCAGCTAAATGTAAGAGCCTTCAGCTAGATGTAAGAACCCCGCGCGGCTCGGCTCGATAGTCCCGCGGCTCGATACGCCATGCCCTGAGCCGTGAACGCAGGGTAGTCGGCGGCAGGCCCAATAGCTCTGCCGCACCGCCCGGCCCCGAAATCTTGCCGCCACAGGCGCGCAGCGCCGCTACCGCATTGGCACGCAGGTGCCGTGTCATCTCCTGTTCGGTCTGCGGTTCCCGCACCTCCGCGTGGCCTACCCGCCCGAGCGGCGCCGTCGAGCTCAGCAGCGCCAGGCTGTCGGCGCCCGTTGACGACAGCAGCTCCTCGAAGGCGAGGTCACGTCGCTGAGCGACGATGACCTGACGCTCGATCACGTTCTCCAGTTCGCGGATGTTGCCCGGCCAGGGATAGCGCTTCAACGCCTCCATCTGCGCCGGTGGGATGCGCATGCCAGGCTTGTTGAACTTCTGACAGGCACGGCGCAGGAAATGGTTGGCCAGCAGCGGCACGTCGCCGATTCGCTCGCGCAGAGGTACCGAGGTGATGGGAAAGACGTTGAGGCGGAAGTAGAGATCCTCGCGGAACTGGCCGGCGGCGATCATCTCGCCCAGCTCACGATTGGTCGCCGCGATCACACGCACGTTCACCTCGCGGGTACGATCGTCGCCCACTCGCTCGAACTGCTGATCCTGCAGTACCCGCAGCAGCTTGCTCTGCAGCTCCAGCGGTATCTCCCCCACCTCGTCGAGAAACAGGGTCCCGCCATCGGCCAGCTCGAAGCGTCCCGGTCGATCGCTCACCGCACCGGTGAAGGCTCCCTTCACATGGCCGAAGAACTCGCTTTCGAACAGGTCGCGGGGAATCGCCGCACAGTTGACCCGAATCAGCGGCCGGTCGCTGCGGCTGCTGCCGGCGTGGATCGCTCGGGCGATCAGCTCCTTGCCGGTGCCCGACTCGCCGGTGACCAGCACGTTGGCGTCGGTGGGCGCCACCAGCGCGATCTGGCGCACCAGGTGGGCCACTGCCGGACTCTCGCCGACGATCTCACGATGGTTGATCTCGGCGGTGATCTCTTCCTGCAGATACTGGTTCTCCAGCTCCAGGCGCTGCCTTAGCGATTCCACCTCGGCCAGGGCATCGCGCAGCTGCTGTTCGGCCCGCTTGCGCTCGCGAATGTCACGGAACAGCACCACGGCGCCCACCAGCCGCCCGGTCTCGAAGATCGGCGTGCTGGTGTACTCCACCGGGATCGCCTCGCCGTTCTTGTGCCAGAACACCTCGTTGTCGACCCGATGCACCTGACCATCGCTGAAGGAGGCGTGGATCGGACACTGCTGCACAGGAAAGTGGCTGCCGTCGGCATGGGTGTGGTGGAACATCAGGTGAGCGTCATGGCCGACCATGTCTTCGCTACTCCAGCCCAGGATGCGCTCGGCGGCCGGGTTGACGAAGGTGGTGCGGCCCTCGGCGTCGAGCCCGTAGATGCCCTCCCCGGCGGCGCCCAGGATCAACTGGTTTTGCCGCTCGATGCGCTCGAACACCTGCTCGACCCGCTCCCAGCCCACATGACCGCGACGGTGACGCCGCCACAGTTCGGCCCGCGCCCGGCGCTGCTCGGCCTTGTCGAGCTCGATCACGCCGAACATCAAGCAATGCTCGTCCAGCGCCTGCCCGTACACCTCCACCCGGCGCGGAGCGCGCTGCACATCGAACAGCAGCAGGTCGTCGGACCAGGCCGGTGAGCGCTGCTGGGTTTCGTCGCTGAACGCTACCCACATCGGCAACGAAGGTCCCAGGCAGTGGCTGAAGGGGCGTGAGGCGAGCCGCTCGAAGTCGGCACCCAGCAGGCGACACGCCTCGGCGTTGGCGGCCAGCAGCCGGTCGGCCCGGGGATCGGCCAGCAGCATGGCGATGGGGGCATGATCGAAGGCAAAGCGCTCCGGTACCTGGGGCAGAGACATGGTGGAACTCCAACAGGAAGTCTGCCCTGATCCATACAAGCAGCGTACCAGTGACGACATTTCGTCGTGAAAGCAACGAGATATCGTCAATGACGGAATTTCGTCGCATATCGTCGCCTTTTCCCGCCACTCTCTCTCATCCTGCAAGCCATTGTTTTTACGAAACTAGAAAGAAAAGCACGAGGAATGGCACGTGACTCGCTTGGCAGGAGAGAGTGCCGGCACGCCTTGTCCCCATGCACCAGGCGAGTGCAGGCAATCGATTACCTGCGTTCTCGAGGGGAACCACATGAACAACGATCACAACAGTCTGGGAAACCCGTTCGATCATCGTCAGTCACTGGTCCATGGCCGCCACTGCGGCTGTGGTGAGTGTTCGGCCAGCCGCGATGATGCCAGCGACGCCCCACGCGACAGCGAAGCGATGATGGATCGCGTCGTGGAGAGCGCTCTGGTGCGCGGCATCTTCGGCCACAGCGACATGCATCGCCGCCAGTTCATGAAGCTGGTCGGCGGCGGTACCGTGGCGGCAGCGCTGTCTACCATTCTGCCGCTGGGCGCGATCAAGGCCGCCGCCCAGGAGAGCCTGGGGCCGCTGGAGAAGAGCCAGCTGGATATCGGCTTCATCCCCATCACCTGCGCCACGCCGATCATCATGGCCCACCCCATGGGCTTCTACGAACGCTACGGGCTCGACGTGAACGTGATCAAGGCTGCGGGCTGGGCGCTGATCCGCGACAATTCGCTCAACGACCGCTTCGATGCCGCCCACATGCTGACGCCGATGCCGCTGGCCATGACCCTGGGCGCCGGCTCCAGTTCGCGGCACTTCGTTGCGCCGGCCATCGAGAACGTCAACGGCCAGGCGATCGTGCTGCACAACGACCATCAGGACAAGCGCGACCCCGAGCAGTGGCGCGGTTTCACCTTCGGCGTGCCCTTCGAGTACTCGATGCACAACTTCCTGCTGCGCTACTACGTGGCCGAACACGGTCTCGATCCGGATCGGGACATCCAGATTCGCGTCATCCCGCCGCCCGAGATGGTCGCCAACCTGCGCGCCGGCAACATCGACGGCTTTCTCTCTCCCGACCCGTTCAACCAGCGCGCGGTCTATGAGCGGATCGGCTTCATCCATCTACTGACCAAGGAGATCTGGGACGGCCACCCGTGCTGCGCCTTCGCCACCAGCGCGCGCTTCGCTCGCGAGAACCCCAACACCTATGGCGCCCTGCTGCGCGCCATCGTCGATGCCACCCAGTACTCCTCCGACCCGGCCAACCGCGCCGAGATCGCCGAGGCCATCGCCCCCGCCGCCTATCTCAACCAGCCGGTAACGGTGATCGAACAGGTGCTGACCGGGCGCTTCGCCGATGGCCTGGGCAACGTGCAGAACGTGCCCGACCGCATCGACTTCGATCCCTTCCCCTGGCACTCGATGGCGATATGGATCCTCACCCAGATGAAGCGCTGGGGCTACATCAACGGCGACATCGATTATCAGCAGATCGCCCGCGACGTCTATCTCGCCACCGATGCCCGCGAGGTGATGCGCGAACTGGGCTACGACGCCCCGGAAGAGAACGCCCGCCGGTTCGAGATCATGGGCAAGACCTTCGACTACACCGAGCCCGAGGCTTATGTCGAGAGTTTCGCGCTGAGGAGGAGCTGACATGGACCGCACCACCACCGAATGGAAACTTAGCCTGAACGCCCGAGCCACGCTGCTGGCCGTCCTGCTGCTGATCGTGGGCCTGGGGCTGTGGGAGGGCCTCGACCGCGCCCCCGTGCTGGGCGGAGGCGAGGAGCTCAGCGAGTACGAGCTGCTGATGGGCGGCGCCGACGAAACGGCACGGGTACCGCCACCCTCGGCGATTCTCGAGCGTGCCTGGGTCGAACTCTCCAATCCCTTCTACGACGCCGGCCCCAACGACAAGGGCATCGGCATTCAGCTCGGCTATTCGCTCTATCGGGTACTCACCGGCTATCTGATGGCGGCGGTGATTGCCATTCCCGTGGGCTTTCTGATCGGCATGTCGCCGCTGATGTACCGTGCGCTCAACCCCTATATCCAGGTGCTGCGGCCGATCTCGCCGCTGGCCTGGATGCCGCTGGCCCTGTTCATCATTCGCGACGCCGAGGCCTCGGCCATCTTCGTGATCTTCATCTGCTCGATCTGGCCGATGCTGCTCAACACTGCCTTCGGTGTGGCAGGTGTGCGCCGCGACTGGGTCAACGTGGCCCGTACCCACGAGCTGTCGCCGCTGAAGACGGCCTTCAAGGTCATCCTGCCCGCCGCGGCCCCCACCATCCTCACCGGCATGCGCATCTCCATCGGCATTGCCTGGCTGGTGATCGTGGCCGCCGAAATGCTCGTGGGTGGCACCGGCATCGGTTACTTCGTGTGGAACGAATGGAACAACCTCGACCTGACCAGCGTGATCTTCGCGATTCTGGTGATCGGCGTGGTGGGCATGCTGCTCGACCTCGCGCTCTCCTCCGTCGCCCGGCTGGTCACCTATCAGGAGTAAGCGCCATGAGTCATGCCTTCGTGGAAGTTCAACAGGCCGCCAAGCGCTTTCCCGGCAGCAAGGGCAGCGCGGATCTCACGGTCTTCGAGAAAGTCAGCTTCCAACTGCAGAAGGGCGAGTTCGTCTGCATCATCGGCCACTCCGGCTGCGGCAAGTCGACCATCATGAACGCCCTGGCCGGGCTCGACAGCCTGAGCGACGGGGCCATGATCATGGATGGCCGCGAGATCGACGGCCCCAGCCTGAAGCGCGGCGTGGTGTTCCAGAACTACAGCCTGCTGCCGTGGCTCACGGCACTGGAGAACGTGCGTTTCGGCGTGCGTGCCCGCTGGCCCGAGTGGAAGGAGAGCCAGGTCACCGAACACAGCCTGCACTACCTGGAGATGGTCGGGCTCAAGGAGGTGATCACACGCAAGCCGGCCCAGCTCTCGGGCGGCATGCGCCAGCGGGTCAGCATCGCCAGGGCCTTCGCCACCAAGCCGGAGCTGCTACTGCTCGACGAGCCCTTCGGTGCGCTGGACGCACTGACCCGTGGCGTGATCCAGGACGAGCTGCTCAAGATCTGGAGCCAGGACCGCCAGACGGTGTTCATGATCACCCACGACGTGGATGAGGCAATCCTGCTGGCCGATCGCATCTTCCTGATGACCAACGGCCCAGAGGCGCGTATCGCCGAAGCGGTTGAGATCGATCTGCCGCGGCCACGCTCCCGGGGCGAGATCGTCAAGCATCCACACTTCTACACCCTGCGCAATTACCTGGTCGATTTCCTCGTCAATCGCGCCAGCGACCTGCGCACGCTCTCCCAGGATTCACGCGGCCTGCACTACCCGCGGCCGGTCAACCCCGTCGCCGAGGCAAGCGCCCCGGCCACGTACCACAAGGCCGATGCGCCGGCATCCGCCTCACCCAAGCTGGTCAACCTCAGCGCCAAGGAGAAACATCATGGATAAGCTCGAAATGCGCCATACCCTGCTCGCCGCCAAGGCCCGCAAGAAGCTGAGCTGGGACGAGATCGGCAAGGCCATCGGCATGTCACCGGTGTGGACCGCCTCGGCCTGCTACGGCATGAACAGCGCCAGCCGAGAGGTAGCCCACAAGCTGTGCGACGTGCTCGAGGTCGACACCGAGGTCGCTGACGCTCTCACGGCTTTCCCCACCAAAGCCTGGGACGAGGCGATCCCCCAGGACCCATTCATCTATCGCCTTTACGAGGTGGTGGGGGTCTACGGCGAGACGCTGAAGGACGTGGTACAGGAGAAGTTCGGCGACGGCATCATGAGCGCCATCGACTTCACCATGGAAGTGGACAAGGTCGAGGACCCCAAGGGCGACCGGGTACTGCTAACTCTGAACGGCAAGTTCCTGCCCTACAAAGCCTGGTAAGCGGTCACGCCCCCGCCGCCAGGGCGGGGGCGATGCAGGTCAAGGCAAGGGATTTCCGGGTCAGAACCGATAGCTCAGCGACAGCGCACCGTGCACGGTGCTGTTCACCTGCTCCTCGAACTCCTTGCTACGCCACACGTGCGCCAGGCTCACCTCCCACTGCTGCAAGGTCAGCGCCACGCCGACGACGGCATCGCCGACCCACTCGCGACGGTCGACCGAGTGGCTGTCGCGCACGGTGTTGCCGTCCAGCAGCAGATTGTGCGCCACGTAGCGCCCCTGCAGCGCGGCAAAGAGATTCCAGCCGCTGCCTGGCGACGTCGCGACCTGACGATAGCCACCGCGCTCGATGCTCAGGGAGGGCCAGCCCATGCTGGCATCGAGCCCGCGGCCGAGCCGCAGGCCGTAGCCGCCGCCAGCCTGCACCAACAGGTTACCGAGAGAGGCCGACACGCCCGGGCCATGCTGCATCTCCAGCCACCCCAGCGAATGGCTTTGCCACCAATGGCGACGATAGCCCAGGTTGAGAATGGGCTCGTTGCCCAGCTGGTGAGACCAGCCACGGGGGCGCTGACTGTTGGTGAAGCGGTGTACCTCGCGCTGAACGCTGTCGGCGGAGGTAACGGGGCCGACCGCGCCGAGGTCGAGCTGGAATGCCTCTTCACGATGCCAGGCACCGCTCAGCGGCTCTCTGCCATATAGCGCCAGGCCGCCCAGGATCAGGCCGGCATAGGGGCGGTCGTCCTCGATCAGGTCGCGGCGCTCCACCTCAACCGGCGTGTACATGCGATAGCTCAGGTGATAGCTGATGGCATCCACCGAGCCGACCCACACGCCGGGCAAGCCATGGGTGACGCGCTGGCTCCAGTGCTGCGGCGAGACCGCCCGGGTCCAGTGCAGCTCTACCCCGGAGGTGTAATGGTCGTCGTCGCTGCTGACCATGCCGTCGTTGTCCACTTGCAGCGTCACGACGCCCGAGCCGGCTAAAGCCGGCGTGGCCAGCAAGCAGCCAACGACGACACGCCGAATGAAACCGCCGATGCCTCGATTCATAAGGTTCTCTTCCTTGAGCGAGCCTAACATACACGATTGTATGTACCGTTCATCACTCTCGGCAAGATGATTCAAACGTACCCTTGAATGAAACGATCCTCGCTACCCGGATTCGACGGCCGCTACCGCGCGTTCTACACCGCCCCGATAGCCGCCGCCGAACAGCAGCAGATGATTGAGCAGCGGGTAGAGCTGGAACAGGGCCTCGCGCCGCGACCAGTCGCCCGGCACATCACCGTCCCAGTAGGCCTCGAAGAAGACATCGCCGGGCGAGCCGAACAGCGTCAACATGGCCAGGTCCACCTCGGGATAGTGGCGATACACCGCGGGGTCGATGATTGCCGGGCCTTGAGGCGTATGCAGCACGTTGCCGGACCAGAGGTCGCCGTGCAGCAGACTCGCCGGCGCATCGGGCAGCCAGCTCTCCAGCGCTTGCGCCACGGTTTCGATACGTCGACGCAAGGGGGTGTCGAGCAGCCCGCGCGCGTGACAGGCCTGCACCAGCGGCAACAGGCGACGCTCGCGCTGGAATGCTCGCCCGTCGGCCATGGGCGCATTGGGCTGGGGCGTACGACCACAGGCGTTGTCACGCGGCCAGCCGTGTTCGCTCGCGGTGAGGGAATGCAGCTGACGCAGGCCCTCTCCCAGCGCCGAGGCAGAGCGCGGCGAGCGCGAACCGCTGACCAGCGCCTCCAGCACCAGCCAGCCGTCGCCCAGTGCCAGCACCTCGGGCACCCGCAGCGAACTCCCCGCCTCGCGCAGCGCCCGCAGCCCATCTGCCTCGCCGGCCAGGCGCTGCGCATCGTCCTGCTTGGCCACCACCGCCCCCTGGTCCGTTTCCAGCCAGTAAACGGCCGCCATGTCGCCCCCGCCAAGCGGGCGCAGCGCCCCTTGAGGCGAGAGCCCTCGTGTCTCCAGCAGAGTCGCAAGCCTTCGATCCATTGACTCCCTCCTTGATCGTCTGATCTGACAACCGCTCTAAACCACTACAGTAAGGGAGAAACCATGCCATGTCGGAGTCCACTACCCAAGGGCACCTACAGAGGTGAAGTATGGTGAACCACGACAGCCATGACATGGCCGACAGGGAGGTCGAGCGGCGCTTACTGGTACTGCTCGAAACGCTGGTGAAGGAGATTCGGCCCGACCGTGGCGACGACATGCGCATCTCGCTGGAGTCGCGCCTGGATCGAGACCTGGGGCTGGACAGTCTGGCCCGCTCCGAGCTGCTGCTGCGTATCGAGCAGGAGTTCGGTGCTCGCCTGCCTGAGTCGGCGCTGCTGGCCGAGACCCCCGCCACCCTATTGGAGCTGCTGCACTCTTCCACGGCGGAGTCGTCTCACCGGGTCGCGACGGAGCCCGTATCGCCGAGACGTGAAGCAGCCAGTGCCGATGAGGCCGATCCAGGCGGCGAACCGAGCGACGCAGAGACCCTCAATGCCGCCATGGACTGGCACTTGCAGCGACATCCGGATCGCTCTCACCTCTATGTCTATGGCGATGGGGATGAGCCGAAAGTTCTCAGCTACGGTGAACTTAACCGGGAGGCGCAAGCCATCGCCACCGCACTGGCGGCGCGCGGCATTCGGCATGGCGACCGCATCGCGCTGATGCTGCCGACCTCGCCCGACTACTTCGTCGCCTTCCTGGGCATACTGCGCGCGGGTGCCGTGCCGGTTCCCATCTACCCACCGGCCCGCCCGTCCCAGCTCGAGGAGCACCTTCGGCGCCACGGGCGCATCCTGAGCAATGCCGGCGCGGAGCTGCTGATCACCGTCGATGAGGCGCGTAAGGTGGCGCATCTGCTGCATGCCGAGGCGCCGCAGCTGCGCCATGTCGTCACCTTGGCAGAACTCGACGCACCCTCCGCATCGGTCGCTCCCCGCGCCCCCAGCGCCTCGAGCCTGGCGCTGCTGCAATACACCTCGGGCAGCACCGGCGATCCCAAGGGGGTACGGCTCACTCACGCCCAGTTACTGGCCAACATCCGCGCCATGGGCGAACGGCTGGAAGCCGCACCGGACGACGTCTTCGTCAGTTGGCTGCCGCTGTACCACGACATGGGGCTGATCGCGGCATGGCTGGCCAGTCTCTACTACGGCATCCCGCTGGTGGTGATGTCGCCGCTGGCCTTTCTGTCGCACCCGCTGCGCTGGCTGGAGCTGATCGATCGCCACCGCGGCACCATCTCCGGCGCCCCCAACTTCGGCTACGAACTGTGCCTGCGCGCCATTCCTGCAGAACAGGTTCAGACTCTCGACCTGAGCAGTTGGCGGGTCGCCTTCAACGGCGCCGAACCGGTCAGCGCCACTACCATGGAGCAGTTCGCCGAACGGCTGGCCCCCTGCGGCCTGAAGCGCGAGGCATTGATGCCGGTCTATGGCCTGGCCGAAGCAGCGGTAGGTCTCTGCGTGGCCAAGCCCGGCCGCGGACTGGTGATCGACAGGATCAACCGTGAGCGCTTCGCGTCCAGCGGCGAAGCACGCCCCGAGAGCGACCCGGCGGCGGCACAGCCCTTCGTCAACTGCGGCCCGCCGCTGCCCGGCTATGCCCTGCGCATCGTCGACGCCGAGGGTAGTGAGCTCGCCGAGCGCCAGGAGGGCGATCTCGAGTTCCGTGGCCCCTCCGCCACCGAAGGCTACTTCGACAATCCCGAGGAGAGCGAGAAATTGTGCCACGACGGCTGGCTGCGCACCGGCGACCGTGGCTACCTGGCCGAGGGCGATCTCCACATCAGCGGACGGCGCAAGGACATGCTGGTGCGCGGCGGGCGCAACATCTACCCCTACGACATCGAGACGGCGGTTGGCCGGTTGGAGGGCGTGCGCCGAGGCTGCGTGGCGGTGTTCGGCGACCCCGACCCGACGACCGGCGCCGAGTCGCTGGTCGTAGTGGCGGAGACCCGAATCGACGACCCGGTCAAGCGCCAGGAACTGTGCCGCACCATCGCCGATACGGTAGTGGATGTGGTCGACCTGCCGGCCGACGACATTCGCCTGGTGCCGCCCCACAGCGTACTCAAGACCTCCAGCGGCAAGATCCGCCGCGCCGCAACCCGCGACTTCTACCGCCAGGGCCGCTTGGGCGAGAAGCCACTTCCGGTCTGGCGTCAGGTGGTCAAGCTGACGCTGCGTGCGTGGGTCAGACGCGCACGCCAGGGGCTATCGGCGGCGGGCTATTGGGCTTATTACCTCTATGCCTGGTCGCTCTTCGGGGTCGGTTTCATGCTGTTCGCCCTGGTAGGCCTCCCGCTGCCGCGGCTCGCCTGGCGCTGGCGCGTCGCTCACTACGTCTGCCGGGCCATGGCTCGGCTGGCCGGCATCCGTGTCGAAGTGAGTGGTCTGGAGCACCTCCCGCACGGCCGCCCCTGCGTGATAGTCGCCAATCATGCCAGCTACCTGGATGTGCTGATTCTCACCGCGGCCCTGCCCTGCAGCGTGCGCTACCTGGCGAAGGAGGAACTGGAGAGCCGCCCGGCAACCCGTCTGCCACTGACCCGCATGGGAGCGCTGTTCGTCGAGCGCTTCGACCCGCGCCAGGCGGAACAGGACATGCAGCAGGCCGAGCGGGCAGTAGCCAACGGCGACACACTCGCCATCTTCCCGGAAGGCACCTTCACCACCGAGCCCGGACTCGGCGACTTCCACATGGGCGCCTTTCTCACCGCTGCCCATGCCAACGTGCCGGTGGTCCCGGTCGCCATCGCCGGCTCGCGGCACTTGCTGCGAGGCAAGGAGTGGCGGCCCCATCCGGGCAAGGTGGCGGTGCAGATCAGCGCCGCCCTCGAACCCCAGGGAAGCGATTGGGATGCGGCGCTGAAACTGAAACACGCCGCCTGCGAGGTCATACTGCATCATGCTGGCGAAGGTCGGCGCCGCTCATGAGCACGCCCGCCAATAAAAAGGCCACCCCGCAGGGTGGCAAGCTGGACACAGCAAGGGCTGGCTGTGATCACTCAGGCAGGAGCACGCTGTCGATGACGTGAATGACGCCGTTGCTTGCCTCGATATCGGCTTGAATCACGGTGGCGTCATTGATCATTACCGTGCCGTTGGCGGTGGTAATGGTGATGTCCTGTCCCTGCACCGTGGTGGCGCTGTCCAGGCCCATGGCATCTTCGGCCATGACTTTCCCTGCCACCACGTGGTAGGTCAGCACGGCCTGGAGCTGCTCGATGTTCTCGGGCTCCAGCAGACTCTCCACGGTACCCTCGGGCAAGGCGGCAAAGGCCTCATCGGTGGGAGCGAAGACGGTGAAGGGCCCCTCTCCCTTGAGGGTCTCGACCAGCCCAGCGGCTTCCAGCGCGGCAGCCAGGGTCTCGAACTGCCCGGCCGCCACGGCGGTGTCCACGATGTCCTGCTTGTCTCCATGACTGCCGGCCTGAACGGCGCCCGCCAGCATGAGGCCAACCAAACCTGCTCCCATCCACTTCGTGGCTACCACATGAATCGGTTTCATCGGGTCATTTCCTCAGTGTGTACGTATAGGGTGGAGCGCCATGAACAACCCAACCCTGTACAAACAATAGTTACTGTACAGCTATTGGACAAGTATTTTTTCGCTGCACTGCTGTGTGAACAGCCAAGGGGCTGACGCTGCCTGTCAGCTGTGGCAAAAAGGGGGGAGAACGGAAGCCACTCAAGATCGTGACAGGGAGATAGCGATGTACAAGCTTGCCTTCTTCGTACCGCTGGAGGATGCCGAGGCCGTCAAGGAAGCCGTATTCGTCACCGGCGCCGGGCGCATCGGCGACTACGAGGCGTGCTGCTTCGAGACCCGCGGCACCGGTCAGTTTCGCCCGCTGGATGGCGCTAGCCCGCATATCGGTCAGGTAGGAGACCTGGAAAAGGTCGAGGAGGTGAAAGTGGAGATGGTCTGCCAGGACGATCTGATCCACGACGCCGTCGAGGCCCTGCGCGCCGCACATCCCTATGAGGAACCGGCCTTCGACGTGTGGAAGCTGGAAACCTTCTGAGGCAATAACGCCTGCCTCGACCATCTCTCGCGGCAGGCACCGCCTCCCGGCTGGACTGCCCCCATGCTCGGCCCATCGCACGTTGATGCCCCGTCTGCATACGCGCCACGGCCACTGGCCGAGCAGTGACAACAGAGCCAATGGTCGTATAACGAATTTATTGCGTGTTTTTGCCACTGCGGCATTTTAAATTTACGTTACCTCTACACGTTGTGACATTTAAACAAAAGAGCACCCAATTAGACGGGATGTAGTTGGCGATCACAATAATATAAGAGGTAAGGAAGCTTGCCAGAGCACGCACGAAGGGTTTTCGGCCGGCTCCGCTTCAAGATGGTGGCAGCGGCGCTGTGTTCGGTGATTGTCGTCAGTGTCATTGGTTGGATCGGATTGTCTTATACCAACCAGGTCGCCACTGTCATTACCCGAACCACCGATACTCAATACCCCTTGTTGACCAACGCGATGAGCGCCTCCAACGCCATGCGGACGTTGACGAGGACGGCACGGGACATCAAAACGGCATGCGACCGGGCAGACGGTTCACACCGCGCCAGGTTGGAGGGCAGCCTCGCGCCCGAGTTCGCCGCCATCGACGCACTCGCCGACTTCCTGCGCCACACCGGTGCGCTCGACACCGAACGCACGGTCCGCACCGCGAAGGACGAACTGGAGCTGAGCATCAATAACCTCTCCTCCCTGTGCGATACCCGCGAAACCCTGCAAATCCGTTTCGAAGAACAGCGACAACAGGCCCTGGCGACCGTAGCGGAGCTGGACGAGCTGGCCCAGTCGATGCACGCCTATGCTGGGACCGTTTTCCGCTCGTTCCGACCTGAAACGAACGGGCAGGCCTCTTCTTCGCTGGAGGCCGCTCTGCATCTGGCCTACATCAATATCCACCTGGCCCGGCTGAACAATGATCTGAGCCGGGCCCACACCAGCCAGGCCCAGGGACACACCAGGGACAAGCAGGCACATCTGGATATTCTGGCGGCGCTTGAAAGCGAACGCGATGTCCTTAGGCCAGTCCTTCCGACCCAGGATATTGAAGCACTGATCGCCCGCCTCTCCGACATCCTGACCGCTCCGGGCGGCCTTCACGATGCCTGGCGTCGGGCACGGCTGTTCGACTCCGGCATGGCTGCCCAGCTGTTGATGGTCAGTCGGGCCGACAACGCTTTGGCTGCCGTGTTGCGGAATCTGGAAAACGATGCCCGGACCCAGTACCAGGAAGCGACCCAGACGATCGACGACACGATTCTGGAATCCCGCTTCGCGGTCTCCTTGGTGGCAGCGTCCGCCTCACTGATGCTGCTCATTGCCGGTTTGGTGTTCGCTTCGCGACTGACCCGGCCGGTGGAGCGATTGACCACCCACGTCGAACATCTGCGCCGGACCGATGACCTGAACCAGCCGACACCGCTGAGGCTGGTGACCCGTTCCGATGAAATTGGCAGCCTGGCGCAATCGTTCGAGCAGCTGATCCTGGAACTCTCCAGCGCGCGCCGTCGGCTGGTGGAGGAATCCCGCCAGAACATTCGCATCCAGTACGATCGTCTGACCGCGGCAATCGAGAGCACTCCTCAGGGCTTGTGCCTGACCGATGCCGATGGACGCCTGTTGATGATCAACACCCGCTTCCTGCAACTGTACGACCTAACACCTGAACAGGTGCATACAGGCATGACATTGCGGGAGCTGAGCAAGCTGTGCCGTGAGCAAGGCGCCCGATGGCTGGAACAACCGGAGAGCGAGCAAGAACCGACGCTCGGCGATGACTTCCTGGTGCCCCAGATGCTGGACTTTCGCAATGAACGGACCATTGTCGTGCAGGTGGCGGATACACCGGAAGGCGGGCTCGTTTCCGTGCATGAGGACATCACCGAGCGGCGCAAGCAAGAAGAGCAGATCACTCGCCTGGCACATCACGACACCTTGACCGGGCTAGCCAACCGCACCCTGTTCCGCAAAAAACTGGCGGCCGCTCAGGCAGATCAGAAAGGCGAACGAGACGTGGCCTTGCTGTGCCTCGACCTCGACGATTTCAAGTCGGTGAACGATTCGCTGGGGCATCCCGTCGGCGACCGGCTATTGATTCAAATCGGCGAGCGGTTGAGGCACTGCCTTGGCGATACCGACCGGGTGGCGCGGTTGGGCGGCGACGAATTCGCCGTGCTGTTGACGGAGAATGTGACGCCGGACCGGGTAACGCAAATGGCGAACAAGGTGATAGAACGGCTCGGCCGACCTTACCGCGTGGCAACACACACCATCGTTACCGGCGTGTCGATCGGCATCGCCATCGCCCCCCGAAACGCTTCCGACCCGGACGTGCTGCTGAAGCAGGCCGACATCGCCCTGTTTCGCGCCAAGCAGGACGGACGCAGCACCTACCGCTATTTCGAGCCGGAAATGGATGCTTACATCCAGGCACGACGCGCCCTGGAAATGGACCTACGTGACGCGATCGAACACGAGAAGATGGAGTTGTACTATCAACCTCAAGTCGACCTTGACGATGAGTCACCCCGAGGCTTCGAAGCGTTGCTGCGTTGGCAGCACCCGGAACGAGGATTCGTATCGCCAGCGGAGTTCGTCGTCATGGCCGAGGAGATCGGTCTGATCGATCGACTTGGAAACTGGGTCTTGAGGCGGGCCTGCCAGGATGCGTTGCATTGGCCGGAGGACATCTCCATTGCCATCAACCTGTCCCCGGTGCAGTTCCGCAACGAGGCCTTTCTGGATGAAGTACGTAATGCCCTTTCGGCATCCGGCCTGAGCCCGACACGCCTGGTGCTGGAAATCACCGAAGGGGTGCTGCTGGAAGACACCGATCACAACCTCTTTCTACTGGAAGCGCTGAGAAGCATTGGCGTGCAAATTGCCATGGACGACTTCGGCACGGGTTATTCCAGCCTGGGTTACCTGTGCAAGTTCCGGTTCGACAAGGTCAAGATCGACCGGTCCTTCGTGAACGGCATGCTCACCTCATGCGACAGTCACGCTGTGGTTCACGCCATCTGCGGTCTGTGCGCATCGCTGGGCATCGAAACCATTGCCGAAGGAGTCGAGTCCAGCCAGCAAGTCGATGCATTGCGACAGCTGGGTTGCAAACAGAGTCAGGGCTATTACTACGCGAAAGCCGTACCACTGGCCGAGACGCTCGACTTCGTGGAACGAGAGGGCCAGCAATGAACGCGAACACCATTCCTCGGCGCGACTTCATCAAGCACACGGTGGGTGCCTTCGCGCTCTTGCTGGTCAGCCCGGTGTGTCTTGGCGAGACGAAGCCGCTGCGTTTCAGCGGCTGGGGCTCGGCCGATCGGGCTCGGATAACGAATGAAGCCTTCGCCCTGTTCGAAGCCGTCCATCCCGATATCCGGGTGGAGGCGGTATTCACCGATTGGCTGGACTATTGGCTGCGCCTGTCGACGCTCGTGGCACTCGGCGATACGCCGGACCTGATCCAGATGGATTATCGCTACCTCGAGGAATATGCCCGCAGTAGGGTCATCGAACCGCTGGACCCTTTCTTGGACGGCCTGCTCGACATCGACTCCTTCGGCAAGCACAACATCGACTCCTGTCGAATCGACGGGCGCCTGTATGGCGTCAATCTGGGGATCAATGCTACCGCAGCCTTCACCGATCGGGAGCGGTGGCAGGAAGCCGGGGTCGAACCACCCGCCATCGGGGAAAGCTGGCAGACATTCCACGACAAGTGCACCCGGTTTACCGTCGGCACGCCTAGGGAGCACTACTACCCGACCATGGATGCCAGCGGCCTGGAATCGGCATTCGAAGCCTGGCTTCTCCAGCAGGGAAAGAGCCTGTACCAACCCCATGGCCAGCTCGGTTTCGAGGCGGCAGATGCAACCGCCTGGTTCGATTTTTGGGCGGAGTTACGTGCCAAACGGGCATGCGTACCGGTCGACATCCAGATTCTCTTCAGGAACTCTGTCGAGACGTCGCCGCTGACCTTGGGTTACTCCGCCATGGATTTTGCGCATTCGAACATGATGCTGAACTACCAGAAGCAGATCGACCGGCCGCTGGGTATCACCGCCTGCCCGGTAACCCCCGAAGGCCGGCCCGGCCACTACTACAAGCCGTCGCAGATGCTCTCCGTGGCGGCCGGGCTGGATGCGGACAGGCAACGCCGTACCGTCGAACTGGCAAATTTCATGGTCATGGATCCCGCCACGGTGAAGGTGTTGGGCGTGGATCGGGGTATACCGGCCTCCTCGGACATGCGCATGCAGTTGGCCCCGACATTGGACGATGTAGGTCGAGCAACGCTGACCTACATCGATGACCTGGAACCCTACGTCGGGCCCCTACCCCCCGTTCCTCCTTCCGGTGCAGGCGAAATCGCTATCGTTCTGCAACGGATCAGCCACGAAATCGGCTATGGGGTTTCGTCCACGCTACAAGGCGGTCGGCAGTTGGTCGAAGAGGCCGAGGCCATCCTGGCTCGATAAAGAGGGCGCACCATGGATGTTTCAGGTCGCAATGCCATGCTGGGCGGATAGCGCCTCGCGGTAACGGCCGTAGATCGTCTCGTAGGCCCAGACACTGGCCGCCTTCGGCTCGGCCAGCGAGGCATCGTCGAGGTGCACCAGACGCTCGCACAGTTCGCTCAGCGAGATATCCTGCCGCTCACACCAGGCCGCCTGTAGCGCCGCACCCAGCGCTGCGGCATCGGTCACCTGGGGGCAGATCACCGGGGTTGCGGCCACGTCGGCCACCATCTGGCGCCACACCGGGCTTTTCGCCCCGCCACCGATCAGACGGATCTGGCTCGCGCCGGCGGCCAGCGGGCCGAGCAGCTCGAGGCCATAACGCAGACCGAAGGTGGCACTCTCCACCACCGCCCGGCACAGGTTGGCCTGGGTCAGATTACGGCTGTCGAGCCCCAGGAAGCTGGCCGTGGCGTGGGGCAGCGCCGGCACCCGCTCGCCGTTGAAGAACGGCAGTACCGTCACCCCCTCGGCACCGATCGGCGCCGCGGCCAGCCGCTCGCCGAAAGCGACCAGATCGAGGTCGAACAGCTCGCGCACCAGGGTGCTGGCCGAGGTCACGTTCATGGTGCAGACCAGCGGCAGCCAGCCGCCGTGGCTGGCGCAGAAGTTGGCCACCATGTCGCTCTCGGCTTGCACCGGGTCGGGCGAATAGGCGCACACCGTGCCCGAAGTACCAAGGCTCAGGGTGACGATACCGGGGGCGATGTTGCCGGTACCGATGGCGCCGAGCATGTTGTCGCCGCCCCCACTCGCCACCAGCACGCCCTCGCCCAGCCCCAGTTCACGGGCCAGCTCCGGACGCAGCGTGCCGGCGGGCTCGCGGGATTCGATCAGCCGTGGCAGTACGCGCGCCGGATCGAGTTCCGGGGCGATCTCGGCGAAGACGTCATGACGCCAGCAACGGGTGCGGGTATCGAAATAGCCGGAGCCCGAGGCATCGCCCGCCTCCGCCACCTTTTCACCGGTGAGCCAGAAATTGAGGTAGTCGTGAGGCAGCAGCACGGTGTCGATACGGCGGTAGGCATCGGGATGCGTATCGCGTAGCCAGGCGATCTTCGAAGCGGTGTAGCCGGTCTGCAGCACCAGGCCAAGCCGTTCGAGACAACCCGCCGCCCCACCCAGCCGCTCCACCAGCGAAGCATTGTGCGCCGCCGTCTCGGTGTCGCACCACAGCTTGGCGGGATGCACCGGCAGGCCCTCGGCGTCGAGTGCCACCATGCCATGCTGCTGGCCGGAAACGCCGATGGCACGTATCGCACGGCGCTCGATGCCGGCCTTGGTCACGGCCTCCTCGTAGGCGCCGAGGAAGGCTTCGAGCCACTCCTGGGGCGCCTGCTCACGACGCCCGTTCACCCCCTCGGCCAGGCGATGGGGACGGCTCGCCTCGCCGAGGATCGCCTCGCTCTCGACGTCGACCACCACCACCTTGGTGCTCTGGGTGCCGCAATCCACCCCGATGTACATGCCACCACTCCTCACTCCTCGACCAGCGTTTCAAGCGTAGCGCGTGCGCCGCGTTCGTGCAGGCTTGCCAGCGTCGTGAGGTAGGCCTCGCGAAAGCGCTCATGCTCGGCCAGGTCGCCGAACAGCTCGCGGTTCTCGATGAAGGCGCCGGGCCGCGTGCGGTTCTCGCCAGCCAGGGCCATCAGCTCATGCTTGAGGCGGTCGA
Source organism: Halomonas sp. MCCC 1A11062 (assembly GCF_021404355.1). Classification (NCBI taxonomy): domain Bacteria; kingdom Pseudomonadati; phylum Pseudomonadota; class Gammaproteobacteria; order Oceanospirillales; family Halomonadaceae; genus Halomonas; species Halomonas sp. MCCC 1A11062. The sequence continues at coordinate 24,639 of NZ_JABFTW010000026.1, read as the reverse complement.
CCACCGTAATCGGCTCACCCCGCTCGTCCAGGCCCTCGGCGTAGCGTGCCCAGCTGGCCACCACCGCCGCGCTGCGGTGGATCTCGCCGCCCCTTGCCAGTTGCTCGCGAATCACCGGTACCAGCCACTTGGGAATACGGTCGGAGCTCTCGGCGCACAGCCGCGCCAGGGTGTCCTTGATCTCGGGGTTGGCGAAGCGCTCGATCAGGGTCAGGCGGTACTGCTCGAGATCCACCCCGGGCACCGGGGCCAGGGTCGGGCTGCCCTCGTGGCGCATGTATCCGAGCAGGAAGTCGACGAACAGCGGGTCGCGGCACACCTCATGGGCATAGCGGTAACCGGCCAGGGTGCCGAAGTAGCACAGCGCCTGGTGGCTGGCGTTGAGCAGACGCAACTTCATCAGCTCATAGGGTTCCACGTTCTCGACCACCTGCACGCCGACCCGCTCGAACGCCGGCCGGCCGCAGATGAAATGATCCTCCAGTACCCATTGGGTAAAGGGTTCGCACACCACCGGCCAGGCGTCCTCGACGCCGAACTCGCCGGCCAGCTCCTCGATGTCGACCGGCTGGGTGACGGGCGTGATGCGGTCGACCATGGCATTGGGGAACGGCACCTCGGCTTCGATCCATTCGGCCAGCGCCGGGTCGCGGGCCCGGGCGAAGGCAACGAACATGCGCTTGGCGACCTCGCCGTTGCCTTGGATGTTGTCGCAGGACATCAGCGTGAACGGCGCCAGACCTCGTTCTCGACGGCGGGCCAGCGCTTCCACCACCAGACCGAAGGTGGTGCGCGGCGCTTCGCGCAAGTCGAGGTCGTGGCGCACGTCTGGGTTGCCGAGATCGAACTCTCCGGTTACCGGGTGGAAGTTGTAGCCGCCTTCGGTGACGGTCAGCGAGACGATGCGAATGGCGGGGTCGGCCATGTGCTCGATCACTGACTCGGGGTCATCGGGAGCGAACAGGTAATCGAGCATGGCGCCTATCACCCGCGGTTCACGCTCGCCGCTGGGGTGCTTCACCACCAGGGTGTAGAGATGATCCTGGGCTGCCAGCACCTCCTGCATGCGGCGATCGCCGGGCATCACGCCGACGCCGACGATGCCCCAGTCCAGGGCCTCGCCGCGGTTCATCAGCGCATCGAGATACATGGCCTGGTGGGCGCGATGAAAACCGCCAACGCCGATATGCACGATACCCGGCGTCACCTTCCGGCGGTCGTAGCGCGGCACGGCCACCCGCGAATCGAGGTGGGAGAGCGTGGCGTTGCTAAGAGCAGGCATAGGGGCACTCCTTGCCGCAGGCGGCAATGAACGAAAATGGATCGGCGGTCCGGACGAGTCGCGGGTCAGCGCCAGTAGAGGTCCGGTGCGACGGACTCGCGCTTGATCAGTCGGGCATTGAGCATGTCCTTGTGGCGCGCCTTGTCTATGGCACCCTCGTGGTCCTGGCCCATGCCCAGCCAGCGCTGGATCAGGCGCGCTTCGAGCACCTCGTCGGCCACCTCGAGCAGCAGCGTCATGTCGAACAGCGGGCGCAGCTCGCGCCAGGGGTCGCGGTCGAGCAGCAGGTAGTTGCCCTCGACGATGACGATGCGGTGCTCGAGGGTGACCAACCGCCCTCCGGCCCGGGCCAGATCCAGCGGACGGTCGAACACCGGCACCGCCACGGTTCTGTCGGCGCGGCGAATGCGCTCCAGGTCGTGCTTGAGGCCATCGGGGTCGAAGGTCTCCGGGGCGCCCTTGATCGGCAGCTGGCCCAGCGGTTCGAGAATGGCGTTGTCGAGGTGATAGCCGTCCATCGGCACCACGGCGGCAATGCCGGCCTGGCGCTCGTTGAGTTCGCGGCACAGCCACTCGGAGAGGAACGACTTGCCCGCCCCCGGCGGCCCGGCCAGGGCGACGATGAAGCGCTGCCGGTTCTCCGCAGCCTCCAGCAATCGCACCGCCATATCGTGAATGTTTGGATTCATTGTTGTTTCCTACTCAAAGCGCAGGCATCAGGCGTGTTCGAAAAGGCAGCGAGCAAGCGCAGCCATTTTTCGAATACGCCTAGCTCATCCAGTTGCCTCCATCGACATTGATTGTCTGAGCGACCACATACTCACTATCGTCGCTGGCCAGAAATACCGCCGCTCCGGCGTGATCCTCCGGCTTGCCCATGCGCCCGAAAGGCACCGCCTCGCCGACCAGGCGCTTCTTCTCGCCCAGCGGGCGGCCCTCATAGCGGGCAAACAGCGCATCGACCTCGTCCCACATGGGGGTGTCGACCACCCCCGGGGCGATGCCGTTGACGCGGATGCCGTGCTTGATCAGATCGAGCGCACAGGACTGGGTCAGGCTGATCACCGCCGCCTTGGTGGCACAGTAGGTGCTCACCAGCGCCTCGCCGCGCCGCCCCGCCTGGGATGACATGTTGATGATCGCCCCGCCCTCGCCGCGGGCCACCATCTGCCGCGCCACCGCCTGCAGGGTGAAGAACAGCCCCTTGGTGTTGACCGCGAACTGACGGTCGAAGCTTGCCTCGCTCACCTCCAGCACCGGCGCCATGTCGAACACCGCGGCGTTGTTGACCAGAATATCGATGGCGCCGAGATGTTGAGTGACCGCCTGGACCATGGCCTGGATGGAATCGACGTCGCAGACGTCGAGCCGTACCCCCATGACGCGGTCGGCGGCCACGGTACGCAGCCCCACCAACGCCTCGTCGATGGCGCCGCTGTCGATGTCGGCAATCGCCACCCGGGCCCCTTCGGCGAGATAGCGCTCGGCAATGGCCAGGCCGATGCCCCGCGCGCCACCCGTTATCACGGCGACCTTATCTTGGAGTTTCATCTTGGGCCTTCCTCGTTGGTTTCATTCGTGGCCGCCTTTGCACCGGCACGGCGCCGTTCACGCCACAGCTGAATCAAGGTCTCGAGGCCATGCATGGCCGGCAGCACCCGCCACGCTCCGGCCTCCAGCAGTCGTGCGACATGGCCCTCCTCGATGTGACTGGCACCGGTGAAGCCAATCACCGTCATGCCGGCGGCGTGGGCCGCGGTCACACCGGAAACGCTGTCCTCCACCACCAGGCAGTCGCCCGGCGCCCGCCCCATGCGGCGTGCCGCCAGCAGGTAGAGATCGGGCGCCGGCTTGGGCCGTTCGACCTCGTCGGCAGTGAACAGCGGCACCTCACCCAACCGGGCGTCGAGCCCGGTGACGGCCAGCGAAGCCAGCACCCGCCGACGCCGGCTGTTGGAGACGATGGCCAGCGGCAGCTCGATGCCGGCCAGCGTATCCGCCACGCCTTCGACGGCGCGTAGCTCCTTGGCCAGGCGTGCCTCGATGGCACCGTCGATACGCTCCAGTGCATCGGCGGGCAGACGGTGGGCGCTCTGCCGCTCCAGCCGCGCGAGAATCGCCCCGGTGGTCATGCCCAGCGCCTGGCGCAGGGCGACATCCTCGGGAATGTCCGGTAGCAGCTGACGGAGCTGCTGCACCAGCGTCGCTTCGGCAATCACTTCGCTGTCCACCAGCACGCCATCGCAGTCGAAGATCAGCGTTTCCATGCCTGCCCCGCTCATAGGCGGCCCGCCGCGGCCGGAGCACGATTGTCCTGGCGGTTGAGCCCGGCCAGAGGGTGCCGAGTAAGACTGGGCAGTGCCAGCCCCTCGCCGTCGAAAAGATGCGCGCAGTCGCGCTCGAAGCCGAAGCGCAGAGTATCGCCGACCCGGCTGGCGACGTTGCCGTCGGCGCTCACGGTAACCAGGGTGTCCTGCATGCGCACGTAGAGCGAGGTCACCCCGCCCAGACGCTCGATCACCTCGATGCGTCCTGAGAGCGGCCCCGCCGGGTCGAGCTGCAGATGCTCAGGGCGAACGCCCAGGGTCAGGGCGTCATCCTTGAGGCCGCTGCCGTCCACCGGCACCGTGCAGGCGTCGCCGCCAGGCAGGCGCACCTCGACGCCGGTAGCCGCCGCGCTCACCCGCTGCACCTCCAGGAAGTTCATCTTCGGCGAGCCGATGAAGCCGGCCACGAAGCGGTTGCGCGGGTGGTGGTAGAGCTCCATGGGCGAGCCCACCTGCTCGACCATGCCGCTCTGCAGCACGACGATCTTGTCGGCCATGGTCATGGCCTCGATCTGGTCGTGGGTGACGTAGATCATGGTGGCGTCGAGTTCCTCGTGCAGGCGCGCCAGCTCGATGCGCATCTGCACCCGCAGCGCCGCGTCGAGGTTGGAGAGCGGCTCGTCGAACAGAAAGATGCTGGGGTTGCGCACGATGGCGCGGCCGATGGCCACCCGCTGACGCTGCCCACCGGAGAGCGCCTTGGGCTTGCGTTCGAGCAGCGGCTCGAGCTGCAGGATCGATGCCGCCTCACGCACCTTGCGCCGCCGTTCCTCCTTGGATACCCCGGCGAGTTTGAGGCTAAAGCCCATGTTGTCCTCGACGGTCATGTGCGGGTAGAGCGCGTAGCTCTGGAACACCATCGCCAAGCCGCGCTCGGCGGGGCCGACCTCGTTCATGCGTACGCCGTCGATCAGGATGTCGCCGCTGGTGGCGCTCTCGAGGCCGGCGATCATGCGCAGCAGGGTCGACTTGCCGCAGCCGGAGGGGCCGACGAAGACCACGAACTCACGGTCGTTGACCTCCAGGTCGACGCCCTTGATCACCTCGGTGTCATCGAAGCGCTTGACGATGTCGTGCAGTTGTAGCGTTGCCATGGGGAAACCTCGTTACTTGACGGCGCCGAAGGTGAGACCGCGTACCATCTGCTTCTGGGTCAACCAACCGAAGATCAGGATCGGCGCGATGGCCATGGTCGAAGCGGCCGAGAGCTTGGCCCAGAACAGCCCCTCGGGACTCGAGAACGATGCGATGTAGGCGGTGAGCGGTGCGGCGTTGGACGAAGTGAGATTGAGACTCCAGAACGCCTCGTTCCAGCTCAGGATCACCGACAGCAGCCCGGTGGAGGCGATGCCGGGAAGGGTCAGCGGCAACAACAGGTAGACCACTTCCTGGAAGGTGTTCGCGCCGTCCATGCGCCCCGCTTCGAGGATGTCCCGCGGCAGGTCCTTGAAGAAGGTGTAGAGCATCCATACCACGATCGGCAGGTTCATCAGGGTGTAGACGATGATCAGCCCGGAGCGGGTGTCGAGCAGGCCCAGATCGCGGAAGATCAGATAGATAGGCACCAGCACGCCCACCGGCGGCAGCATCTTGGTGGAGAGCATCCACAGCAGCGTGGCCTTGGTGCGCCGCGTGGGCAGAAAGGCCATGGCGTAGGCAGCGGGGATGGCGATGAGTAGCGCCAGCAGGGTCGAGCCGAAGGCCACCACCACGCTGTTCATGGCGAACTTGAAGTAGTCGGCCCGGGCCTGAACGGCCACGTAGCTCTCCAGCGTCGGAGTGAAGATCAGGCTGGGGTCGGCAATCGCCTCGGCCTCGGTCTTGAAGCCGGTCAGCACCATCCACAGGATGGGAAAGAAAATGATCAGCGCAATGCCCCAGCCCAGCAGCGTGAGCCATAGCCGCCGCATCCCGGCGCTTGGCATCAGCGGCGTATGCCGGGCCCGCGCTCCGCTGGACGTGGCGGCCAGGTGGCCCTCGGCCGGCAGCACCTTGGTCTTGAGTGTGGTCATGAGCGGCTCCTCGCCTCAGTTTTCCAGGTTCCTGGCCACCAGCCGGACCAAGAAGATGGCGACGATGTTGGCCAGGATAATGGCGACCACCCCACCCGCGGAGGCCAGGCCGACGTCGAAGTCGAGCAGCGCCTGCATGTAGATCAGGAACGCCAGGTTGGTGGTGGCGAGCCCCGGGCCACCCGAGGTGGTGACGTAGATCTCGGCGAAGATCGTCAGCAGGAAGATCATCTGGATCATGATCACCACGCTGATGGCACGCTTGAGGTGCGGCAGAGTGATGTGGAAGAACACCGCGATGGGGCCGGCCCCGTCCATGCGTGCCGCCTCGACCTGATCCTCGTCGAGAGACTGCATGGCAGTGAGCAGGATCAGCAGCGCGAACGGCAGCCACTGCCAGGCCACGATGATGATGATCGAGGTCATCGGCAGCGACGAGAACCAGTCCACCGCCGGCAGCCCGAACACCCCGGCGAGCCACGCCAGCACCCCGTTGCTCGGGTGCATCATCATGTTCTTCCACACCAGCGCACTGACCGTGGGCATGACGAAGAACGGCGAGATGGCCAGCACCCGAGCGATGCCGCGACCGGGAAACTCCTGCTGGAACAGCACCGCCAGCAGCACGCCGCCGACCACGGTGATGGTCAGCACCGAGCCCACCAGCACCAGGGTGTTGCCCATGGCGCGCCACAGCGCCGGGTCGGTGAACAGGAATTCGTAGTTCTCCAGGCCGGCGAAGCCGACCATCTCCGGCATCAGCAGGTTGTAGCGCTGCAGAGAGAACCATACGGTCATGCCCAGCGGCACCAGCATCCACAGCAGCAGCAGCGTGACCGCGGGCGCCTGCAGCGACAGCGAGCGCAGACCGCCGACGGTACGCCCGGAGGCGCGTGTCTTGCTCATAGCATCACCACGGAAGGTCGAGAGGTTGGCCGCCGGGCACTACCCCGGCGGCAGGGCGGGTGGCGCGGTTCAGTAACCGGCGCGCTGCATGGTGCGCGCGGTGGCGCGCTGGGCGTTCTGCAGCGCCTGCTCGACGCCGGTATCGCCGGTCAGCGCCGCGGCGATGGTCTGACCCACCTGGGTACCGATCGACTGGAACTCGGGAATGCCCACGAACTGCACACCGATGTAGGGGCTCGGCTCCAGCGTCGAGTCGGTGGGGTCGGCGCTGTTGATGGCATCGAGTACGAAGCTGGCGAAGGGCGCCTCGCGCTGGTAGTTCTCGTTGGCGTAGGTGGATTCACGAGTACCCGGCGGCACGCTGGTCCAGCCCTGGGTCTCGCCGACCAGCTCGATGTACTCCTGCGACGTGGCCCAGATCAGGAAGGTCTGGGCGGCCTCCTGCTTGTCAGAAGAGGCGGGAATCGCCAGCGCCCAGGACCACAGCCAGTGCGCGCCCTTGGGCGTCTCTGCCACCGGCGCCGGGGCGAAGCCGAGACGATCGGCGACCTGGGATTCGTCCGGGTTGTAGAGCTTGCCCGCCGCCGAGGTGGCGTCGACCCACATGGCGCAGTTGCCGCGGGAGAACAGCGCCAGGTTCTCGTTGAAGCCGTTGGAGCTGGCCCCCGGCGGGCCATAGTTGCCGAGCAGGTCGACATAGAAGCCGATGGCCTCCTGCCAGGCCGGCGAATCGAGTTCGGGATTCCACTCCTCGTCGAACCAGCGCCCGCCGAAGGTGTTCACCAGGGTGGAGACGAAGGCCATGTTCTCGCCCCAGCCTGGCTTGCCGCGCAGGCAGATACCGGCCAGTTGATTGGCGGGGTCGTGCAGCTCGGCGGCCCATTCACGCACCTCTTCCCAGCTCGGTTGCTCGGGCATCTCGATGCCGGCCTCCTCGAACAGGTCGGTGCGGTAGTAGAGCATCGAGCTCTCGGCGTAGAACGGCAGCGCGTAGAGAGAGCCATTATGGGAGAGGCCGTCGCGCACCGGCTTGAGCAGGTCATCCTCCTGATACGCCTCGGGCAGATCGTCGAGAGCGACCAGCCAGCCTCGCTCGGCCCAGATCGGCGCCTCGTAGGTACCGATGGTCATGACGTCGAACTGGCCGCCGTCGGTAGCGATGTCGGTGGTCAGGCGCTGACGCAGCACGTTCTCCTCGAGCACCACCCAGTTGACCCGAATGCCGGGATGCGCCTCCTCGAAGGCACTGGTCAGGCTCTGCATGATCACCATGTCGTTGTTGTTGACCGTGGCCACGGTGATGGTCTCGGCTTGGGCGGCGGTAGCGAAGGCGGCCGCCAGGCCGGCCAGGGGAAAGGCGTAGGCGAACTTCATGTCGGGCTCCTGTGTGCTGGGCGTGCCCGCTGGGGGCGTTATTGTTGGTGGAAATTGTTGTTGGGTGCCAGGAATTGTCGTTGGTGCCGGGAGTCGCTGTTTTGATCATTTAATCATCTGACGATCAAATGATCGGACAGCACGCAGCAAAAGGCAAAGGCAAGGCCCTTAGACTTTAGGTTAAGCCAGGTCGAATCGGGTCAGGAAAGCGCTTCGTTCTCGAGAATGAAGCGCGCGGCGCTCTCGTCGGTGATGAGTCCCTTGAGCCAGCCGCCGCGCAGCGCGGCGAGAATCGCTGGCCCCTTTTCGCGACCGCCGGCCAGTGCCACCAGGCTCTGGTCGCGAAACATCTCCAGCGGCAGGCTGGTGACGCGGCGGGTGATCGAGCACTCGATGACCGCACCGTTGCGGTCGAGCGGCCAGCCGAGCAGCTCGCCCACGGCGTTACGGCTGAGCAGTTCGTCGAGCTCGGCCTCGCTGATGAAGTGGTCCTGGAACAGGGTGGCCTGACGGTCGATGCGCCCCACCCCGATGTAGGCCGCCTCGGCATCCTTGGCGACCTCGACGATGGCCTGGAACAGACGCTGGCCGAGCATCGCCTCCTTCTCCCCCACCGAGCCAGCCACCACCGGCGCCGGCAGCAGGAAGCGCTCGCCGCCGGTCTTGTCGGCCAGCACCATCACCCCGTCGTAGCGGTTGGCGGAGCCGTCGCGGGCGACGTTGCCCACTAGCGAGACGAAGCGGTGCTGGGGGCGCTCGATACGGCTGAGCGCCTCCACCGTGGCACGCACGGAACGGCCCGTACCCAGCGACAGGGTCAGCGGCTCGGTGCGCTCGATCAGCCTGGCCAGGCGCTCCGCCCCGGCCACCGCCAGGTAGTGGGCACTGCTCTCGGGGGCTTCCGGATCGGCCGGCACCACGTCGCAGAACTCGAGCCCGAAGCGCTGGAGGATGGCATCCGACATCACCATGCAGTTGGCCAGCGGGTGGTCGATGTGCACCTTGACCAGCCCCTCCTGACGCGCCAGGGCCAGCAGCCGCTGCACGCCGGGGCGCGACACCCCCAGTTGGCTGGCGATCTCGTCCTGGGTTCGCCCGCCCACGTAGGAGAGCCAGGCCGCACGGGCCGCCTGGTCCAGCTTCAGCTCGAACTTGTCCACGTTACCCGTTCCTCATCGAATGCCCATCAAGCCGAACCCCAGTCATGCCGCCCCCTTACGCGGAGCCTCGTCATGCAGAGCCAAAGTAGCGTTCGCGGTCCTCGGCGGTGATGTCGCTGATGTGCAGCGGGTAGTGGCCTTCGCCGCGGTCGGCGTAAAAATGGCGCAGGGTGCGCTCGATGGTGGGAAAGGCCAGCTCGTCCCAGGGAATCTCGTGCTCCTCGAACAGGGCCACCTCGAGGCTCTCCGGCCCTGCGCAGAAGCTGCCGGTGAGCTCGGCGCGGAAGATCATGTAGACCTGATTGATATGAGGCAGGTTGATCAGCGTGTAGAGCCCGTGGATGTCGACCTCAGCGCAGGCCTCCTCCCAGGTCTCCCGAGCCGCCGCCTGCACGGTGGTCTCGGCGTTCTCCATGAAGCCCGCCGGTAGGGTCCAGAAGCCCTTTCGCGGCGAGATGGCACGGCGGCAGAGCAGGATGCGCGAACCGCTCACCGGCAGCGTGCCGGCCACGATGCGTGGGTTCTGATAGTGGATCGAACCGCAGGCGTCGCACAGGTATCTGGGCCGATCGTCTCCTGCCGGAATCGCGAAACGCACGGTTTGGCCACAATGGCTGCAGAAGTTCATGAGTCTCCCTGGCAGGCTTGACGTCGGCAAAGGCCCCCGGGTAGAAGGAATCAAACCCGACGGAAACCCCATGTTAGAGAAACTTCGCAAGCGCCTGCAAGCGCACGAGCCCCGCCATCTGCGCCTCGACATGCCGCGTGCCGCGGTGCTCATGCCCATCGTCGAGCGCCCCGAGCCGACGCTGCTGTTCACCCAGCGCGCGGGGCACCTGAACACCCATAGCGGCCAAGTGGCGTTTCCCGGCGGCAAGCGCGAGGAGGCCGACCGCGACCTGCTGTTCACCGCCCTGCGCGAATCCCATGAGGAGATCGCCCTGCCGCCGGAGCGGGTCGAGCTGCTCGGCCGCCTGTCGGACGTGGTTTCGCTGCACGGCATTCTGGTGACGCCCTATGTGGGGCTGATTCCGCCGGACCTGCCGCTCACGCCCGACCCTTCCGAGCTGGATGCGATCTTCGAGGTGCCTCTGTCGCTCTTCCTCGAGGACCGCCGTCACCACACCGACGTGATCACGGTCGACGGACGCCCCCACTACGTTCCCAGCTATCACACCCAGGGCCAGGTGATCTGGGGGCTCTCGGCGATGATGCTGGTAGAACTGCTGGCGGAGGGCTTCGAGCGTCCCATCAGCCTGTTCGATGAGCCGCCACAGGGTCGGCTATGCTATTTTCCCGAGCGCCTGCTGCGCAGTCCGAATACCGCCACGCGCCGCTCCTGATATTGTCCCTGCCCCTTGCCTCCCGGAGGTTCGCCGCATCCATGTCGCTGCTCACCCAACCGGCCTTTGCGGCCAGCGCCCTGCCTCAGTTGGTCGATGCCCTGGTCGAACAGGGCTGGTTCATCGGCGAGGGCTTTCTCGACGCCGAGCTGTGCCATGACCTGCATCGTGAGCTGATGGAGATGGCCGAGCGCGACGCCCTGGCTGCCGCCGGCATCGGCCGCGGCGACGAGCATCAGCTGCGCCGCGACATCCGCGGCGACGCCATTCGCTGGCTCGACCGCGAGAGCCTGGCCCAGCGCCGCTACCTGGAAGCCATGGGCGAGCTGCAGCGCGAGCTGAACCAGGCGTTGTTCCTGGGACTGTTCGAGTACGAGGCGCACTTTGCCCACTACCCGTCCGGGGCCTTCTACAAGAAGCATCTGGACAGCTTTCGCGGACGCGCCAACCGGGTGGTCTCCACGGTGGGCTACCTCAACCCCGACTGGCCGGCGGATGGCGGCGGGGAGATGGCGATCTTCGCCGCCGACGATCACGAGCGAGAAGTGGCCCGGGTGCGCCCCGAAGCCGGCAACTTCGCCTGCTTTCTCGCCGAAACCGTGCCCCACGAGGTGCTGCCCACCCGCCTGCCGCGAGCCAGTATCGCCGGCTGGTTCCGGCGCAATGCCTCGCTGGACGGCCTGGTGGATCCGGCGCGCTGATGGCCGACGAACTCGAGGCGCTGCGCGCACGGCTGGCCGAACTCGAGGCCCGCAATGCCGCGCTCGAACTGAGCCAACAAGAGCTCGAAGCGAGAGTCGCCGCGCTCGACGAGGAGAAGCGCCACTATCGCTGGCTGGCGGAGAGCACCACCGACCTGATTTCTCGTCACGCCCGCGACGGCACCTTCCTCTACGCCTCCCAGGCCGCCCGCGACCTGCTCGGCTACGAGCCCGAGGAGCTGATCGGCGTCTCGGCCTACGACCTGTTCCACCCTGCCGATCTCGCCGACCTGCTCAACAAGTCGCCGCGGGTCTACTACCACGACGGCTTCTACCAGCAGACCTACCGCTTCCGCGCCAAGGACGGACACTACGTCTGGTTCGAGACCACCAGCCGCACCCGCCGCGACCCGGCCACCGGCGAGCTGATCGACGTGCTCTGCGTCTCCCGTGACGTGGGCCGGCGCATTCGCGCCGAGGCCAATCGCGAGCGCCTGGCCCGGGTGGTGGAATCGACCACCGACTACGTGCTGTTCTGCGACGGCGACGAGCGGCTGTTCTACTCCAACGAGGCGGCGCGACGCTTGCTGGGCCTGCCGCGCGAAGGGCTCGATGCCCGGCTCGAACGGGCCTACACCCCGAGCTCGCTTGCCATCCTGCGTGAAATCGTGCTGCCCGCCGTGGCCCGCTACGGCTCCTGGAGCGGCGAGCTGGAGATGCCGGGCCCCAAGGGGCCGGTGCCGGTACTCAGCGTGGTGCTGGCCCACCGCGGCCCCGGCGCCGAGCCCGACCACCTCTCGCTGCTCAATCGTGACATCGGTCTGCGCAAGGCCGCCGAGGCCCAGGCACGACGCCACCAGGAACAGATCGCCCACGCCAACCGTCTGGCCACCACCGGCGAGCTCGCCTCCAACATCGCCCATGAGCTGAACCAGCCGCTGGGCGCCATCGCCAATTACATCAGCGGCGCGCTGCTGCAGCTGCGTGCCGATCCGAATCGCCCGGCCAGCGACCTCGCCCTGCCGCTGGAGCGGATCGATACCCAGGTACAGCGACTGGCGCAGCGGCTGCGCCACATTCGCACCTTCGTGCGCAAGGGGCAGACCCGCCCGCGCCCGGTCGCGCTGTTCGAGGTGGTGGATGCCGCCTGCCGACTGTGCGAGTGGCAGTATCAGCAGGCAGGCATCGCGCTTGAGTACCAGTTGCCGGAAACGCTGCCCCGCGTGATGGCCGACCCCATCGCCCTGGAGCAGGTGCTGGTCAATCTGCTGCTCAACGCCTTGGAAGCGAGCCACGAACGGCCTGCCGCCGTACGGGTCGAAATCCGCGCACGGCGCAGTGGCCAGCGTGAAGTGACCTTCAGCGTCAGCGACCAGGGCCCCGGCATCGCCGTCGAACAGGCCCAGGCGATTTTTACGCCGTTTCACTCCAGCCGCCCGGAAGGGCTCGGCATGGGCCTAGCCATCAGCCGTTCGCTGATGGAAGCCATGGGCGGCAGCCTGGACCTCACCGACGGTTCCGAGGGCGCCACCTTTACCGGTACACTGCTGGCCGAAGCGAACCCCATTCACCGCAGCAAGCCGCCCCGGAGCCAGCCGTGACCCAGCCCAGCGCCGCCCCCTGTATCGCCGTGGTCGACGACGACGAGGCGCTGCGCGACTCGCTGGCCTGGCTGCTCGACTCCGTAGGCCTGGCCACCCGCGCCTTTGCCGACGGCGAGGCGTTTCTCGCCGCCGACCCGGCAAGCTTCGATGCGGTACTGCTCGACGTACGCATGCCCGGTCTCTCCGGCCTGCAGGTACAGCAGCGCCTGCTGGAGCGTGGCGACAGCGCCCCGGTGATCTTCATGACCGGCCACGGCGACGTGCCCATGGCGGTGGCCGCCCTCAAGGCCGGCGCCTTCGACTTCATCGAGAAACCCTTCAACCAGCAGCAGCTGATCGACGCCGTGCAGCAGGCGCTCGCCGAGTATCGGCGCCAGCGCGCCGTGAGCGAGCGCATCGACACCCTGCGCGCGCGCTACGACGCCCTGCGCCCCAAGGAGCGCCAAATCCTGGTGCTGGTGGCCGAGGGCCTGACCAGCCGTGAGATCGCCGAGCGCCTCGACGTCAGCGCCAAGACGGTGGAGATCTACCGCCTGCGAGGCATGAAGGCGCTGGGTGCCGGCAACCTGGCCGAGCTGGTGCGCTTCTGCGTGGCGCTGGGGCTGGTGGAGCCCTTGCCGAAGTAAGAACGGCCGCCTCCGAAGAGAGCGGCCGCCTCCGAAGAGAGCGGCCGTCCGGCTTCTTGCAGGAAGCGCACCCAATCTCAGTCGATGGTCTCGAGAGAGACGATTTCGTAGTCGGTCTCGCCGGTTTGACGCAGTACGAAGATGATCTGGTCTTCCGTATTCACCAGCTCGGCCAGCGCCGGATCTGCCAGCGCCAGCTCCATGGTCATGGCTGGCCAGCGAAGCTCGGCGATAGGTTCATGTGCTACCAGCACACTGCTGCCATCCTGCGCTATCGACCGTACGATCCCGACACCTTCCGCCGTGCGCATTTCCTGATGTTCATGACCAGTCTGGGCACCATGAGCCGCGTGCTTGCCATGTCCATGATCACTGCTCGCCACTGCCGGAGCTGCCATAATGAGTCCCATCACGACCACCAACTGAAGCATACTGTTTTTCATATCAAAGGTTTCCTTCGGTTTTGGAGTTGCTGAGCGCAGCCTCGGATGAGACGGACTCGGGGAAGTGTCGTCGCTGCCATAGCCAATAAAGAACGGGAATGAGCAGCAGCGATACCAGGGGGGCAGAAATCATGCCGCCGACCACGGGCGTGGCAATACGCTGCATGGCCTCGGATCCTGGGCCGGAATCCAGCAGCAGCGGACTCAGACCCAGCACCACCGTGAGCGAGGTCATGGCCTTGGGACGTACCCGCATGACCGCGCCGTCGATGATCGCTTCACGCAGTTCACCTCGGGTACGGGGCCGCCGCTGCTCCACTGCCCCGCGGACATACATCAGCATCACCACGGCGAACTCTGCTGCCAGGCCTATCAACAGGATGAAACCCGCCGCCACGGCCACCGAGACGTCATAGGTGAGCCAGTAGAGCAGCCACACGCCACCGACGGCGGCGAATGGCAGCGAACCCATGAGCATGAAAGTCTCGGCAGCGTTACGGAAGCATAGGTATAGCAGCAGGAAGATCAGCACGATGGTCACCGGGACCACCCACTGCAGGCGCTCCTTGGCCCGTTCCATGTACTCGTACTGGCCTGACCAGGTCACCGAGTACCCGGCAGGCAACGTGACCTGTTCCATCACCCGTTGCCGCGCCTCGGCCACATAGGAGCCGATATCGCGCCCGCGGATGTCGACCACCACCCAGCCGTTGAGACGTGCGTTCTCGGTACGAATCATGGCCGGACCGTCCACGATGTCCACCTGTGCCAGCGCCTGCAGGGGAAGGTAGGCCCCCGCCGAGGTGATCACCGGTAGATCCCGCAGGCTCTCCAGCGAGTCGCGCCAGTCCTGGGGATAGCGCAGGTTGATGGGGTAGCGCTCCAGCCCCTCGACGGTTTCGCTCACATTCATCCCCCCGACGGCGGTTTGAATGATGGCCTGAAGGTCGCTGACATTGACGCCATGGCGCGCGGCGGCTCGCCGGTCGATATCCACTTCGACGTAACGCCCGGCGGCGGTGCGATCGGCATACGCCGACGCTGTACCCGGCACATCTTGGAGCACGCGTTCGATCTCCCGCCCAACACGCTCGATCTCTGCCAGGTCGGATCCAGCCACCTTGATGCCCACCGGCGAGCGAATGCCGGTCGAGAGCATGTCGATGCGCGTCTTGATCGGCGGCACCCAGACATTGGCCACCCCCGGGAAACTGACTGCCTCATCGAGTTCGCGAATGATATCGGCCTTGGTCATGCCATCGCGCCACTGGTCGCGTGGCTTGAAGCGAATGACGGTTTCCAGCATGCCGATGGGGGCCGGGTCGGTGGCCGTATCGGCCCGCCCTGCCTTGCCAAAGACCCCTTCCACTTCCGGCACCGACATGATCAACCGGTTGGTTTGCTGCACGAATTCACGCACCTTGCCAATCGAGGCGCCAGGTTCCAGCGACGGCATATACATGAGATCGCCTTCGTCGAGCTGAGGCATGAACTCGCTGCCAAGCTTGCTGGCCGGGTAGGCCACGCTGGCGGCAACCAACACTGCTGCTGCAATGGTTGCCCAAGGGTAGCGCAGCAGAGCATCGAGCCCGGGACGGTAGATGGCGATCAACATGCGGCTCAGCGGATGGGCAGACTCAGGGCGTATGCGCCCGCGCACCAGATAGCCCATGAGCACCGGGACCAGGGTGATACCCAGCCCGGCCGCCGCTGCCATGGCATAGGTACCGGTAAAGGCCAAGGGCTGGAACATGCGGCCTTCTTGCCCTTGGAGAGTGAAGAGCGGCAGAAAGCTCACCACGATGATCAACAGCGCAAAGAAGATCGGCCGCCCTGTTTCCTTGGCCGCCTCCGCCACGGTATGCCAGCGATCCTCCCCTGGCGGCGCCTTCTCCAGTCGCTTGTGCAGGTTCTCCACCATGACGATGGCGGCATCCACCATGGCGCCGATGGTCACGGCAATGCCGCCCAGCGACATGATGTTGGCGTTGATGCCCTTGGCCTGCATGATCATCAGTGCCGCCAGGATGCCGATCGGCAGTGCAACGATCGCCACCAGAGCGGAGCGGAAGTGGAGCAGAAAGACGACACAGACCAGCGCAATGATGAGGAATTCCTGCAACAGCTTGACCGTCAGGTTGTCCACCGACTCCTGAATCAGTACTGAGCGGTCGTAAGTCTCCACGATTTCGACGCCTTCCGGCAGGCTCGGCCGCAGCTCTTCGAGGCGGGCCTTGACACGCTCGATGGTGGCAAGCGCATTCTCGCCATGGCGCATGACCACCAGGGCTCCCACAGCCTCGCCCTCGCCATCCAGCTCAGCGATGCCGCGGCGGGCAGCGGGGCCGATGCGGATCTCGGCCACATCCTCGAGCAGCACTGGAGTGCCGTCACCGCCAAGGCCAACCGGCACCAGGCGAAGCTCCTCGATGCCGGTCAGATAACCACGGGAGCGAACCATGTATTCCGCTTCACCCATCTCGATAACCGAACCGCCCGCCTCCCGGTTGGCGCCCTCGATGGCCGAACGGATGCCGGCAAGTGTCAGGCCATAAGCGCGCGCCCGATGCGGATCGAGCACCACCTGGTACTGCTTGACCATGCCGCCTAGCGTAGCGACCTCGGAAACGCCTACCACGGACTGCAATTCGAACTTCAAAAACCAGTCTTGCAGTGAGCGCAGGTCCGCCAGATCGAGCTTACCGCTGCGGTCCACCAAGGCGTACTGATAGACCCAGCCCACCCCGGTAGCATCTGGCCCCAGCGCCGGCGTGGCGCCAGCCGGCAGGCGGGGTGCCACCTGGCTCAGGTATTCCAGCACGCGAGAGCGTGCCCAGTAGGGGTCGGTGCCATCCTCGAACAGCACGTAGACGTAGGAATCACCGAACATGGAGAAACCTCGCACATCCCGCGCCTGGGGCACGGCCAGCATGGCCGTCGACAGCGGGTAGGTGACCTGATCCTCTACCACCTGAGGTGCCTGGCCGGGATAGCTGGTGTGCACGATCACCTGGACGTCGGAGAGGTCGGGGATGGCATCCAGCGGCATTTGCCTGGCTGTGAAGAGCCCCCAGACGACGAAAATAGCCGTCACCAAGAGCACCAGCAGGCGGTTATGCAACGACCACGTGATGATCCTTTCGATCATGAAACGACTCCTCAGTGGTCGTGAGCCAGCGGCTCGATAGCGGTGATTTCGAAGACGAACTCCTCGCGCTCACGCATGCGGAAGCGCATCGGCATGTCGTCGTGCAGCCCATCGAGCTCGAGCCCATCAGCCATGGCAAAGTCCATGACCATTGCCGGCCAGCCCAATAGCGGGATCGGTTCATGGTCGACGTTCAACATGCGGGCGTCGCGATCGATACCAAGCAGACGACCATCGGCCCAGATGTCGTCGTCGACGCTCTCCTCCTCGGCTTCGGTCATGCGCGCCAGCTCAGCGCTGGCTGCCGCTTCGGAGTCGAGCAGGAAGTGGCCGGAGAGAACCACGCGCTCTCCTTCCTTGAGGCCTTCGATGATCTCCAGGTCGCCGTTGGCACGACGCCCTACCTGAACTTCACGCGCCTGGAAACGCCCTTCACCCAGCGCCAGGATGACGCGGTCCTGCCTGCCGGTACGGATCACGGCCTCGGCCGGCAGGTACAGGACGCCCTGCAGCGGTCGAGTGGTCAGTTGGACATCGGCATACATTCCCGGCTTGAGTCGCTCACCGGGATTGTCAAAGGC
Organism: Halomonas sp. MCCC 1A11062; assembly: GCF_021404355.1. Taxonomy (NCBI): domain Bacteria; kingdom Pseudomonadati; phylum Pseudomonadota; class Gammaproteobacteria; order Oceanospirillales; family Halomonadaceae; genus Halomonas; species Halomonas sp. MCCC 1A11062. Next base: position 7,132 of record NZ_JABFTW010000026.1, on the reverse strand, counting down.
CAGGCGAACCTGAACGGTTCGCGTCGGACTGTTCAGGCTCGGATAGATATAGTCGATCTTGCCCTCGAGACGCTCGCCCGGGCGGAATGGCAGCTTCACATGGGCGGCGTCACCTCGAGCCACGGCATCCACCTGATGCTCGAACAGGTCGGCAATCACCCATACCTGCGAGAGGTCGGCAATGGTCATCACCTCGGTGCCCGGTGTGACATACATGCCTTCACGCACGTTCAGCGACTCCACTACCCCACTCTGCCCCGCCCGTACGGAGATCAGTCGGCGCGGTTGGCCGGCCCGTTCGATCTCGGCAATTTCGGCGGCACTAATCCCCAGCGCCCTGAGGCGCTCCCGTGCCGGAGCTGGGCTACCACCACGCCGCATGACATGCAGCAGCTCTTCCTGGGCATTGACCAGTTCCGGCGAATAAAGGCGGAACAAGAGCTGCCCCTCCTCTACCCGCTCGCCGGTGGTTCTTACGCTGAGATCCTCTATCCAGCCTTGGGTACGCAGGTGAATGTGGCTGAGTCTCGATTCGTCGTAGTCGACGAAGCCGACTGTCTCGACCAGGCGCGCCAGATCGCCACGAGCCACCGAGCCGATACGTACGTTCATGTTCTGCTGAACGACAGGGCTGATGCTCACGGTGCCGGGCGTCGCGTCGCCATCACCCGCGTAGATTGGAATGAAATCCATGCCCATCTCATCCTTACGCGGTTCAGGAGAGGTCACGGAGGGGTTATGTGGGTGACGGTAATAGAGGACCTGCCTCTCACCATTGGCCGCGCCCGCCGCTTGCGCGACATGGGCATGTGAATCCGGCCAATAGATCACCGCGGCGGCGCCTGCCGCCGCCCCTGCCCCCAGCAGGACGATAACAGCCAATGCCTTCATGCGTTTTCTCCCAACAGATAGAGCAGATCCACCTGCTCGAGGCGGCGCTGGGTGCCGATACGCACGGCCTCGATGCGTGTTTCCAGTTCGGTCAGGCGGGCGCGCACGAGCGAATTGAAATCCGTCGTACGGTTGCGATACCCATGCTCGGCGGCTTCGGCGTTCTCCCTGGCCTGGGGCAGCAGAAGCTGCTGATAACGGCGTTCACGCTCGCTCATCAGCTGCCATCTGGCTTGGCTCTCTCCCAGTTGGCGCTGCAACTCGCGGGCCTGTTCATCCCAGGCATACTGGGCGGCTTCACGTCGATGCACGCTGGCCGATAGGTCGCGATCCTGGCGCTGACGAGTGAAAAGCGGCAGGTCGACCATGACCATCGCCGACATGCGATCCGGCATGCCCATGCCCCGTTGCGTCGGCGTACCGTAGGTCAGCTCGACCGACCACTGCGGTTTGTATCCTTGACGAGCCAGTTCCACGCCATGGTTGCCGGCATCGATAACGGCCTGCTCGGCATCCAGCAGTGGATGCGCCAGCAAGGTTCCCGCGGGCTCGGCCAGCTCGGGAAGGTCGAGAGACAAGGGGCGCGAGAGGGCTTCATTACCCACCCAGCGCGCTAGCTGAGCCTGTGCTACTGCCTCCTGCGCCTGGACATTCAACAAGCGGTCATGCAATCGGCTCAGCTCCAGCTCGGCGCGCAGCAGATCCTGCTGGTCGGCAAAGCCGGAAGCGAACTCGCGCTCAGTGATTTCACGCAGGTCCTCGAACAAAGGCTGGCTCTGCTCCAGCACGCCGAGGATGGCGCGCTGCTCGGCAAGCACCAGGTAAGAGCGCCGTACGGCGCGCACTGCAGCCAGTTCTGCATTGCTGCTTCGCGCCGCTTCCGCCTGGGCCATGGCCGATTCCCGCTCGCTGGCCAACCGACGGCTGTCACCTCGAGGGAAGGTCTGGCGCACGCCCACACGGAGCTGGGTCATGGAATCGTCATCGATGGAAATACCATCTCTTGCAACATCCATGACCTCCATGATCAGCATGGGGTCAGGGAGCTGTCTGACTGAGATGGCGGCCTCGCGGCGAGCCTCCGCCAGCTCTCGATAACGCAGCGTGGCTGGGTCGTCGATTAGAGCAAGTCGTTCCGCTTCACTGAGCGATAACACTTGCTCTGAAAGTGCCGAGAGAGGTAATAGAAATGCTGTGCTCAGCAACACTGCGAGCATCGTTGGTAATCGAAATGCCATGAGCCACCCTCCACGCTCGCCAGAGTGCTGCTAAAAAACGGCACCCCGTTATATTCTTTATAAATGATCAACCAAACCGTCTGACATCACTTACCAAACTGGCCGGCTCAAGCCGGCCAGTTTTATCTCCAAGATATGGAAGTGTGTTATTGGAAAGCGACGTGCAAGCTGTAGCGATGAGCATCCCAACCATCGCCACCCGGTGCCGAACTTCCTGATACTACCAGGCGATACTGCCCCGCCTGCAAAGCTTCGCGAATTTCGAAGTCTCCACCTGAAGAACGGACTTCCTTCACGGTGTTACCCTGAGCATCGATCAGCTGAGCACTCATGGGAAGCATGGAATGAGCCCCCGGGAGATGGCTGCTGGCAATTCTGACCGTTGTAGCCTGGTCCAAGTCGAGCTGGTAAGTATGCGGCTGCCCTGTATTAATGATCGAGCTGGACGTGCTACCTTCTTGCAGCACATTCCCGTTTGATGCCGCAGTGCCGAAACTGGCAAATGCAGGAGCGGAAAACATACTGAGAACGGCAGTAGCAAAAGCAATCTTCTTGATCATGACACACCTCTTTTTCCAATGAAATTTCCTGTTAACAACTTGCAAACGCCAGGACTGTCAATTTCAACTTCGGGCGTGATAGAGTAACCACTCAGCCTACTCATCCCCCTTGTTGCTTGTTCATGTAGGCATAGTACGATGCAGTAGCGGACAGGAAACTGACTCGAAAATGACATTTTTGTCATTTTCGATCGGAGCAGGTTGACGGAGGCTTTGTGAAGATATTGATCGTTGAAGATGAGCCAAAAACCGGTGACTACCTGGCTCAAGGCCTTAGAGAAGCCGGTTTCGTCGTCGACCTCGCCCGCGATGGGCTGGATGGCCTGCACCTGGCCCAGAACGAAGCATATGATCTGTTGCTTCTAGACGTCATGCTGCCCGGGATGGATGGCTGGACCATCCTGCAGATGGTGCGCCGCGCAGGGCAGGACGTACCCGTGCTGTTTCTGACGGCACGAGACGAAGTGGACGACCGAGTGCGGGGGCTCGAGCTCGGCGCAGACGACTACTTGGTCAAACCATTTGCCTTCTCCGAACTACTGGCGCGGATTCGCTCCCTGCTCAGGCGCGGCAAGGCACGTGAGCCGGAAGTGTTCCGCGCTGCCGATCTGGAACTCGACCTGCTGCGACGGCGTGTGACTCGAGCCGGCGAACGTATCGACCTCACCGCCAAGGAGTTTGCCCTGCTAGAGCTCTTGATTCGCCGCCAGGGAGAGGTTCTGCCACGTTCACTGATAGCCTCGCAGGTGTGGGACATGAACTTCGATAGCGATACCAACGTCATCGACGTAGCCGTCAGACGGCTACGCGCCAAGGTCGATGGTCCCTTCCCCGAGAAGTTGATCCGGACCGTACGCGGCATGGGTTATGTGCTGGAGCCGGGAAATAGCTAATGAGCCTTTACCCACGTTCCTTGACGGCCCGCCTGGCCACACTCTACTCCTTGCTGGTGGCAATCCTGCTGCTGCTGCTTGGCCTGTGGCTCGAGTACCTGATTCGGGATCACTTCGACGAAATCGACCATATGGAGTTGACAGCAAAGCTGAACATGATCGAGAACCTGCTTGATCGAGTCGATAGCCCTGCCGCGCTGAATACACTGCCCAGATATCTCGACGACCTATTGACGAGCCATGCCACACTCTCCGTTTCCATCCGCGATGAAGCGGGACAAATACTCTACGCCTACCAACCGGACTTTCTCGAGCCAGTAAAGAATGGAGAGGTCAGCTCACCCAGCGCTCGCTGGAGCGTGGCCGGCCACGAATTCATTGGCCATGAAGTTCAGCAGCTCCTTCCTCTTGCACAGCCCATACCGGTACGCGTCCTGCTGGGCCTGGATATCACCCATCATGCCCACTTTCTCCAGGACATTCGACGTTATCTTTGGACGGGCATTGCACTTGCCGCCCTGCTGACGGCATTGCTCGGCTGGCTGGTCGCACGTCAAGGTCTGGCCCCCCTCAAGCGGATCACGGCAACGGCCAAGCGGCTTTCAGCTGAGCGCCTGGGTGAGCGCCTCGACCTGCAAGCCACCCCACCGGAAATGCTCGAACTGGCCAATGCGTTCAATGGCATGCTGAACAGGCTCGAGGCCGACTTTCAGCGCCTCAGCGAGTTCTCAGCGGATATCGCCCATGAACTGCGTACCCCGGTGTCCAACCTGCTTACCGAAACCCAGGTTGCCCTGTCACGACCACGTAGCACAGGGGAATACCAGGACACACTGCACTCCAACCTGGAGGAGTTGGAAAGGCTGGCGCGAATGATCGCCGACATGTTGTTCCTGGCCAAGGCCGATCATGGTTTGCTGCCCAATCCCGCCGAGCCGGTGCATCTGGAGCGGGAAGTAGACGCTTTGCTGGAATTCTACGAGGCTCTTGCCGAGGAGAAGCAGGTTACGATGCAGCTCAGTGGCGCCGCCACAGTTACCGGCGACCACCTGATGCTACGCCGTGCGATTGCCAATCTGGTGTCCAATGCAGTGCGGCACACCTCCCCTGGCGGCATGATCGAGATCACGATTACCCAAGCTAAGGAGATGGCACGTCTGAGTGTCAGCAATCCTGGTGAGACCATTCCCACCGATCAGTTAGCCAAACTGTTCGAGCGCTTCCACCGCGCCGACAACATCCGCAGCCACCATGGCGAGGGAGCAGGACTGGGGCTCGCCATCACACGATCCATCGTCAAGGCTCATGGTGGAGATGTTGCGGTCAGTTCGCAGAATGGCATTACGAGCTTCTGCCTCTCCCTGCCCCTCTCCGGCAGGCAAAGTACATCATACCATCGTGGCGCCGACGCTGATGGCGAGTGACAGGCAGAAATCCGTTGCCGGCTCATTTGCGATCAATTTGTTGTAGATAGCGCTCTCCGAGCATCTGGCGGCGTGCCAACCACACGATTATCGGCGGTAGCACGAGCCACTGCAGCAGAGGTGTCAGCCCGGTGCCCACAAGAGGCAGTGTCGGCATCCGCTCGGCGTACTGCCAACGCTGCTGAAGCTCAGTGGCATGCCACTCGAGACCGACTGTAATCACGATACCAGTGGCAATGAAGGCGAAGATCGCTCGCGCATCGGGCCGGAGCAGCCAAGAGCGCTGGCGCCGAAACATCGCTACGACCCAGAAAGCCACCAGGGCAATAAGCACATCGCCCATGGTTGCCCGGGTGCAAAAGATGACCGCATCCCAGTGAGCCATCTCAGGCATTGCGACGAAGTAGGGAACTTGCAGGAATTCCCACGGATAGTTCAACAGAAACGCAAATAGCGCCACGTTGAACTCCGGGATGGCCAATAGCCGGCTAGACCTGCTGTATCCGGCTCGTGCTCCCGCCATTATCAGGGCTCCAGAACAGAGAGAAGGCGATGCTGGGCAACAGCTTGAGACAGTGTTTCACGCCATTCGAAGCCAGGCAACCGCTGCCATGCTTACAGCTCGAGCAGCCATCGTTCCTTGATACCGGTCAAGCGATCTCCTTGGACAGTGAGCTATGGTGAAAAGACCAATCGGCGTCAGACACCCATACGCCGTGCCAATCAATGGCGGGTTGAACCTGATGCTGCGAATCAGCTCGCCTACAGCTGGCCTTTGCACAGGCCAGATTTCAGAATCCATCAATACAGCGAGAATGAATCATGTACGTCTCAACCTTCCAAGACGTGGTGGAGTGGACACGCACCCTGCATGAACATATGGCGCACTGCCTGAAACACTGCTCAACGCAGCAGGATGAAGAGCGCGCCAAGTGGCTGCTGACCTATCTGGCAGACCATGAGGCGGCCTTGGAAAAGGTCGTCGCCGGCTTCGAGAAACAGGCCGATCCCAAGGCGTTGAATACCTGGCTCTACGACTACATTTCCTACCAGCCCATCAAGCCGCACCAGTCATGCAATGCACCCTATGCGGAAATGAGCTTCGACGAGATCTGCCAGGAAATCTTCGATCTTCACAATCAAATCATCGACTTCTATCGCTACCTCGAGGGACGTACAGAGATTCCCGAAACACGTGAGCTGATCGGCGAGCTACTCAAGCTGGAACATCATGAAGCAATGCGCCTGGCCCACCAGACCAGCCGCACACGGGATCTATGAAGGACAATGCTTCCACCACGCCAACGGCACCGTTGACGCAAGCATCGCCGAGCGATATCCCGCTCGGCGGTTCGTCACAGGGCTGCTGGGCGTTAGAGGCCGATCTATATCATGCAGAGGCAAAGCAAGGCCATGAATGATGATCGAAGGTCACCTCATATCACCGCCCTTGGCTTGATTGCGATAATACTCTTTGCAGCTTCGCTATATTGGCTTCGAGTTCTTGTCGCACCCATGGCTTTTTCCCTCTTTCTTATGGCACTGGTGTGGCCGGTATATCAGCACCGTATATTCAAGGGGAAGCGAGCGCTGCGTGTACTCGCCCTTGTCATTGCAGTGCTCCTTGTGCTCATTGCAACCTCAGCCATTCTCCTGCTTATGGGCTACGGCGTCCGCGTCGTTGTGGACGGTCTATCGCAGTACGGTCCGCGTGCGCAGGAGACTTACTACAGCATCGGCATGTGGGTCGAAGAGCGGGGTATTGCCTTTTGGCCCACCGCCGGCGACCCATTCAGTCTCAGCCAGGTGTTTCATCTGCTCCATGAGACAGTGATGCGCATCAATGCAATCATTGGATTTATGGCGTTATCCCTGATCTTTCTTATTTTGGGGTTACTGGAAGCCAATGACATGCAGCGGCGTCTTCCGCATGCCCTGGGAGAAGACGTAGCCGGGCGGTTGTTGAGTGCATGCCATGCTCTCGGATGGAAATTCCGCCGCTATATGTCACCGCCGATGTAAAACTGACCCCCTGACGCCGAGGTAAATCTGACCCCCTTGGGCGAAGATGGTGGCTTTTGAGCCGCCGCGATGTTGATCCAGGAGCAGTCAGTGGAAATCAGAGT
>NZ_JABFTW010000025.1:0-55848 GCF_021404355.1 Halomonas sp. MCCC 1A11062 | reverse complement strand
TAGTAGGCATCAGGGGGCATAATCTAAGTCCCAGGCTGTAGCGCCTCAGGCTCTGTGGATGCTCACCCTGATGCCAAGGCCTGCTGGTAGCTAATCAACAAGCCCGGAGAGACACAAGGCTTTGTCTGAAAAGTCGGCGAGCGAAGGTCAGGGCTAGGCCCGTTCCTTACGGGCCAACGCACTTCCCACATCCATGTGGGTCGCAAGGCAAAAATCAGCGACAAATCGGCAGGAAAGCCGATTTGGGCAGCTCCGCTGCTCGAAGAGCGAGCGACATGGATGTCGCGAGCCCAAAGACGGAGTTTACGTGGTGTAAATGAGTACTTTGAGCTGATTTTTAACGCCGTATGGCCAAGCGCAGACAGTTTTCAGGCATAGCCTAGAAGGTCAGGCAGATCTTGCCGAAGTGACGTCCCGACTCCTCGTGGCGGAAGGCGTCGGCGATCTGTTCCAGCGAAAAACGACTGTCGATGATCGGGCGCACGCCGCAGGCCTCGATGCCGCGCACCATCTCCTGCTGATGAATGCGGCTGCCGACGATCAGCCCCTGCAGGCGTGCCTGCTTGGCCATCAGCTTGACGGTGGGCACTTCGCCGCCGCGCCCGGTCAGAATGCCGATCAGGGCGATATGACCGCCGATGCGCACGGCGTCGATGGATTGCGGCAGGGTGCCGGGGCCACCCACCTCGATCACGTGGTCGACGCCCTGGCCGTCAGTCAGCGCCTGCACCTTCTTGCCCCACTCCGGCTCGGCCTTGTAGTTGATGGTATGGTCGGCGCCGAGCTTCTTGAGCGTTTCGATCTTCTCGTCGGATGACGAGGTCGAAATCACCCGGGCGCCCATGGCCTTGGCAAACTGCAGGGCGAAAATGGAAACGCCACCGGTGCCCAGGGTGAGCACCGTATCGCCGGCCTTGAGATTGCCATCCACCACCAGCGCCCGCCAGGCAGTGAGCCCCGCCGTGGTGAGGGTAGCGGCCTCCTCGTGGCTGTAACCCTTGGGCGCGTGGGTGAACCAAGTGGCCGGGCGAATGACCTGCTCGCGGGCGTAGCCGTCGAGGCCATCGCCGGGGGTGGTCTTGAAGTCCGCCACTCGGGCCGGGCCGTCGAGCCAGTAGGGGAAGAAGGTGGAGACCACCGCATCGCCAACGGCGAACTCCTCGACGCCCTCGCCCACCGCCTCGACCACGCCCGCCCCGTCGGACATGGGAATGCGGCCATCTTCGGTAGGGATCATCCCGGCGACCACAGCATAGTCGTGGAAGTTGAGCGAGCTGGCATGGATCCGCACGCGGATCTCCCCCGGCCCAGGCTCTCCCGGCGCCTCGCGTTCGACGACTTGCAACTGGTCCAGCCCGCCGGGGCTCTTCAGGGTAACGACCTTCATGACAGACTCCTTAGCCATCCAAGAAAATGAGCGTGCTAAGAGACTAGCCTAATGGGCCCGCCTTCGGTCAAGCGATGGCCCGCTGCAGATAGGCCGCCAGCGCTTTCACCTGCGGCTTGCGCTGTGTCCAGTCCTCGCTGCCTCCTGCGAGATAGCCGCGCCGCGCCATCGCCATGATGGCCTGATGCTCGGGGGGCAGGCGCTCCAGCGCCCAGGTGGCGGCAACGTCCTTGGGAGCGATCTCTCCCGTCTCGAGAGTCATCCACATGCGCGCCAGGGTCAGTAGCACGTTGCGCTCATCGCCCTGCAACCCCGCCACCAGGCCAGGCAGCGAATCGGCGATGGCCCGGCGTAGGTCCGCCTCGGGAATCGGCGCGACCAGTTCTGCGAGTTCCGGCCCGTACAGGGCCAGGCTCGACTGCCTGGCGGTGGTCAGCACCACGGCCAGATCGGGGTCGGCTGCCGCCGGCGGTATGCGACCCTGCTCGAACTCGTCCCTCAGCCACTCGCCGTAGACCAGTTCGCTCCCCGGCGGGTAGTGCCACGGCACCAGCACCTGCCGACATAGCAGCGTCACTTCCAATGGTCTGGGCGAGCCGTCGTTGGCGGGGCTTCCGGAGACCCGCATCAGCGCCTCGACCAGCCGTCGGCGCACCGCCTCCTCGGGCGGCTGGCCGACGATCACCAACACGTCCACGTCGCTATTGGGTCGCAGGCCGCCGGCAAGCGCCGAGCCGAACAGATAGACGCCGACCACGCTCTCGCCCAGCTCGCGAGCGATGATGGCGAAGGCATCCATGGCCTCCTGTGGTAGTGACTGGCCGGCCGCCTGGGAAGAGAGCTCCATCGTGTCCTCCATTCTCCTGATGCGCCACGCAACAGCCCACTCTCCGCTAACCGATGTTACTGGCTATCACCGAGAGCCGCCTGCGCGTAGCGTCGGGCCGGCAGCAGCAAGGCCGCCATGGCCACACCGACGGCACAGGCGGCCAGCAACATGTAGAGCCGGACGAATCCGGCGGCCGGCTCGTAACCCCAGGCCACGATCGGCACGGCCAGGGCACCGACCCCCAACGACAGTACGTACTTCACGGCATAGACCCGTGCCCGCCAGGCGCTCGCGGTATGGCGTGCCACGATGGCATCCTGTACCGGAATGACACCGAACACCGTCAGCATCAGCCCTAGCGACAGGGCAACGATCTGCCATTGCCCACCCTGTACCATCAGCAGCAACAGCGGGACCTGCAACAACGCCAGCAGCAGCATCAATTGCCGCGGCGCGACCCGGTCCACCGCCCTGCCGGTGACGAGTTGCGCCATGGAGGCGCAGGCGAAGATCAGCGAGGCCAGCCCGGCGGCACCGAGCAGGGCATTCCCGCCGCCGCTGAAGGCGTCTTCCATGATCTTGGGCAGCGCGACGGTGGTGGAGGCAAACACGAGGCCGCCCATCAGTGCGGTGACGATCAGGTAGGCCAGAATCCGGCCCGGTATGGCCGTTGAGGCCTGCACCGCTGCCGGGGCATCGCCAGCCGGTCGTAGCGGCTGAAGCGGCTTGCTTTCAGCCGATACCAGCGCCAGGTAAGCGATGCCACTCGCCAGGCACAGCGCCCCGGGTATGAAAAAGGCGGCCTGCCAACCGAGCATGCCCGTGATCGCACCGGTCAGCAGCGGCGCCGCTGCGACGCCCATGTTGCCCCACACGCCGTTCACCCCCAGCGCCTGACCGACGCCATCACTGCTCTCCGCCACCATGGCGATGCCGACGGGATGATAGATGGCCGCGAAGCTACCCATCAGAAACAGCCCGGCCGCCAACTGGTAAGGGCCGCTCGCAAAGCCTGTGAGCATGGAAGCCGCACCGAGTCCCAGGAACATCAGGGCTATCATGCCGCGCCGACTCCAGCGGTCGCCCAGCCAGCCCGCCGGCAGGGTAAAGGCGGCAAAGGCGACGAAGCCCGCCGTGGCCGGTAGTAGCAGCGCAGCGTAATCGCCCTGGCCGCGTCGCTCGAGCGCCACCGCCACCGTGGGATGGATCAGCATGAAATAGTGGGCGTAGGCGTGCCCCAGGTTGAGGAACAGTAGCGGAACGCGTTTGCCGTTCATGGCCAGACTCCAGAGTTGCCGAGCTTTCAGGCTAAACTGGACGCGAAGCGACTTCTCTCGCCATTCTGACAAGACATATCGCGAAACGGACAATATGCCCCACACCCTGGCCCACGCCACGCCCCTGTCACGCGAAGCCCTGCAGCGGCGCATCGAGAGCGCCTCGGGTCCGGTACAGCCCTATGCCTGCGACTACCCCGCCGGCTGGGACACCGGCCGTCATCATCACCTGCGCCATCAGCTCGTCTTCGCCACCCAGGGCGTGATGACGATAGCGACCCCAGCGGGATGGTGGATGGTGCCACCCCAGCTTGCGGTATGGATTCCCGCTCGCCTGGAGCATGCGCTGCTGATGCACCGGCCTGTGAAGCTGCGCACCCTCTATCTCGATGAGCGGCTAGGGCCATCGGCCCAGCCACGCGTAGTGAACGTCTCGTCGCTGCTGCGCGAGCTGATACTGCGTTTGATGGAGCTGCCGGCCGAGGCGACCGCCCACGGCGCCGGCGCCCGCTTGGTCGCGGTACTGCTGGACGAGCTGCACGCAGGGCCCACGCTACCGCTGCACCTGCCCGAGCCCGACGATCCCGCGCTGCGGCGGATCTGCACCGCCCTGCGTGACGACCCGGCTAACCGGGACGACCTGACCACCTGGGGCGGCAGGGTCGGTGCCTCGTCACGCACCCTGGCACGACGCTTCCTGGCGCAGACCGGCATGGGCTTTACCGCCTGGCGACAGCAGGCCCGCCTGCTCGCCGCCCTGCCCATGCTGGCGGAAGGGCGCTCGGTCACCGTCGTGTCTCAGGAGGTCGGTTACGAATCGCCCAGCGCCTTCATCGCCGCCTTTCGCCGCAGCCTCGGCACCAGCCCCGGGCGCTACTTTTCCCGCCCGGCCGGCCATGATTGAGGTCTTACGCTCAGTCGCTGTCCGGCACGAAGACCAGCGAGCCGTCCTGCAGGCGGTAGGTAGTGCCGGCACGTACGCCCTCCCCTTCGCCGATCTCGCCGCTGCGCTCATAGCGCTCCAGTCGCTCAGCCGTTTCTGCGACCGTCTCGCCCCCTTCACGCTGACTCACGGCCTCGAGCGCCGTGGCGCTGCTCTGGGCCACCACGATCAGCAGCATCACCACGATGACTAGGAAGACATCAATGACGTTGACCACCGAGAGAATCGGGTCGTCGCTCTCCTCGGCATCCAGGAAACGCCTCATGCCCCGGCCTCCTCGCGCTCGATGCGCTTCAGCGCCACCAGAAGCCAGCGCCGCCGCACGGTGAGTATCCAGAAGGTGATCGAGGCGGTGATCAGCGCCAGGATCACCGCGGCGAAGGCCACCACGAGCTGCTCACCCACCGTGGCCAGGTCGCCGTCGCCCAGCGCCAGCAGCGCCGGCCCCAGCGGAATCATGGTGGCCACCAGGCCCAGCATGGGCGCGGTACGCGACACCACCCGCAGCGGTTCGAGGCGGCGCAGGATCACCAGCTCCAGTTCCTCGCTGTCGAGCCGGCCGTGGCGAGCCAGTTGCTCGCGCAGCGGACAGGCCGCCAGGCCGCGGCGCCGCTGCCAGGCGGCCACCGCAAAGGCGCCAAGGGCGTAGAATGCGTAGGCGAACAGCAGCAGGATCAGGATCAGCACCGGCATCAGGAACAGCCGGCCCAGTTCGTACATGGTGATTTCCAGTGTCGTCATGCGGGGGTCTCCCGATAGGCAGGTAGTGCGTTGACGTGGCGACCGCGCCGCCACTGATGCAGGGCGCCGAGCAGGAACGGCAGCAGCAGCACCATGATGTAGAGCAGCGATGTCCAGGCAGAGGTAGCATCGCCCTGCGGTGCGGGCTCATTCATCGGCTGAAGAAGCTCGCCCACCACCGGTTCCGTTTGCCCGCCGCCCTCCCCCACCGTCGTGGGCGACTGCATCCCGAAGCCGGCCAGGCTGGAGTCGACGAACGCTTCCCGCGCCGCGCTGCCGCCGGTGCCGCCGGTGCTGCCGGTGCTGCCGTGGGCGCCTGTCCACTCCCGGTAATGGCTCAGCAGCGCCTCCAGGGCGGCGTCGTCGGGCTGCCAGTGGGCGGTGCGTACGGCGTCCAGCATGCGCTCGACGATGCGTGTCAGCGCTTCGGGGTTGTGCGTCTCGAACCACGCCTCCAGCCCCAGCTCATAGGCGTCCTGTACGTAAATCTCGAAAAAGCGCTGCCACTGGTCGTCGCGCACCATCTCCGGCGCGGTGGCCTGCCAGCCCCACAGGTTCTCGACGGTGGCCTGCAGATTGGTGGTGCCCGAATAGCCCTCCGCCACCATGCTGGCGAGCCAGCGTGGGTGGTGGTAGCGAGTGCGGATCTCCCTTGAGAGGAACTGCTCGGCACGCTCCATGCGGCCGTTGGCCGCATCGCGCAGGTTGCCGATGTAGAGCGTGGGACGCTCGCCGCCAGCCACGCTGGCGCCGAGCGAGAGCCCACCCAGGTACTGGAAGGGGTCGTCGGAAGTGAGCAGGCCGTAGAGGTTGGAGCTGCGGGCGAACACCGCGGCATCGATCTCGCCGAGCTGGCGCTCGAACAGGTTGAGTCCGGCCACCGTTTCGCCCCAATGCTCGGGGTCGGGGCCATAGGCATGCTGCAGACGGTCGAGAAAGACCCGCCCCAGGTAGGCGTCGTCGCGCTCGCCGCCGTTGGCCCAGGCGTCTACGTCGGCCACGGCGCCGTCGAGCCCCAGCCCGTACTGGCCGATATCCGAGGAAAAGGCCCGGGTGCGGCTCAGCCGCGCAACGCTCTCGACGTCCAGTCCCAGAGTGCGGAGCTCCTCTTCCAGGCGCAGAGTCATGGCCCGTACCGAGTTGTCCGGCTCCTCTTGCTCCGCCGCCAGGGCAGCGGCCTGCGCCAGCCACTCGAGGGTGCCGGCGAAGGCATCGCGGTAGAGCCCGCTGGTCTGCAGCACCACGTCGACACGGGGACGGCCCAGCTCTTCCTCGGGAATCAGCTCGACGCCCTCCACACGACCGCGCGAATTCCACACCGGCCGTATCCCCAGGGCGGCCAGCACCTGCCCTTCGATCACGCCATGGTGGCGCATCACCTCCATGGACCACAGCGTGAAGGCCAGCCGTTCGGGCGGCTTGCCATGCTCCGCCCGGTGCTCCTCGAGCAGCGTCTCCAGCAGCTCGGCGCCGGTCTCGTAGGCGGCGCGGGTGGGCACTCGCGAGGGATCGAAACCGTATAGGTTGCGCCCGGTAGGCAGCGAATCCGGGTTACGGATGGGGTCGCCGCCCACCGAGGGCATAACGAAGCCACCGCCCAGCGCTGCGATCAGCGCCTCGCTCTCGCGCTGGGTGCGCAGCGCTTCGAAATACTCGTCTGCGCGGGCGAGCATGTCGGCCAGCGCCTCCTCATGCTCGCCAGCACTGCCTCCCGTTTCCAGCAGGTGCGCGACGAGCAGGCGGTAGGGGGCGGAGTCGACCACGGCGGTCTCGAAATCACCGGCGAACAGCTCTTCGGGGTCGTCGGCAACGAGTTCGAGGAATTCGTCGCCGAGCATCTGCATCACCGTGGCGACCAGGTGCTCGTCTTCCGCCGTGCGGCCGAAGGTGTGCAGGCCGATGGGCTCGCTCTGCTGGGCCAGGTCGTGAATGTAGTCGTGCAGCGCATGCAGGAAATGCTCGAAGTCGGCGTCCAGGGCGGCATCGTCGAAGCCCAGGTCGGCGTGCAGATCCATCTCGCGCCCCTGTTCGATGATTTGGTCACGCACCCGCTCGCGGGCGGCACCGTCGTCCATGGTCTCCCAATCGTGCACCAGGTGGTGCAGGTCCACCAGCTCATGGTAGAGCGCCGCAGGGGCGAAAGGCGGGGTCTGGTGGGAAACCATGGTGGCGCGCAGGCGCCGCTTGGCCAAGGTGGCCTCGGCCAGGTTGTCGACGATGTAGGGATAAACGTGGGGCAGCTCGCCGAGCAGGGCATGGGGGTCGTCGTCCAGCGCCAGGCCGCGGCTCTTGCCCACGCCGAACTCCGCCGAACCGTGGGTGCCGAAATGGATCAGAGCATCGGCGTCGAAAGCACGATGCAGGTAGGCGTAGCTGGCCAGGTAGTCGTGGCTCAGCGCCAGGTCGGTATCGTGGTAGGCCCCTTCCCGCGCCGGATCGCCCGGCAGCGCCCGCGGCGGCTGGGGCATGACCAGCAGATTGCCGAGGGCCAGGCGCGGCACCACGAAGAAGCGCTCGCCGTCACGCTCGATCAGGGTTCGTGCCGTCTCCGGCGGGCCCCACTCCGCTTCGGTGCGTGCCCGCACGGACTCGCCGCGGGAATCCAGCCAGTCGAGGTAGTCGTCGAGCGGGAAAAGAGCAGCCAGGTCGTCGTCGAGCAGCGCTTCGAGGCCGGCGTCGGCCTGGTAGGCACCGACCAGCCGCTTGCCGGCATCGGTGAGCCGCTCAACGTCGGGCCGTTCCACGTCGTAGCCGGCCTCTGCCAGATCGTGCAGGGTGGCAGCGAGGCTGGCGGGCAGGTTGAGGTGCGAGGCGGAGAAGTTCTCGCTGCCCGCCGGATAGTTGTAGACGTAGAGGCCCAGGCGCTTGTCTGCATTGGGCTTGCGCCGGAGTTCGGCGGCCTTGAGCGCTCGCCGCACCAGCATGCCGAGCTCGGGCTCGATCGGCAGCACTTCCCCACTGACGGCATGCTCCGCCGCTACCACGCTGGGGTCGGCGATGCCGGCCATCTCGGCCATGGCGAAGTAGAACGGCGTGCTGCCCCGGGGAAAGCCCACCGGGTCGTCGCGCCAGGCGGCCTCGTCGCCATCGCGGTAGATCAGCCCCTGCAGCACCGGTACGCCCAGGGCCGCCAGATCGTCCCGGCGCCCTTCGGGGTTCAGGGTCACGCGGTAGAACAGCAGCGCGTCGACGATCGGTTCGCCCCCCTCCATGGTCATGGCCGTGAGCCCCTCGCCGCCCTGCACCGGCACGTAGAACGGCAGCGGCACCGCACCGGCCGCCTCGATATGCGCAATGGTGGCGTCGATCCAGCCGGTCAGGGTATGGCGCACGTGGGTGTCGTGCAGGGCGATGCCGATCACCGGACGCTCGTCGAAGTCGCCGTACCAGTCGCGGTAGGACGCCAGGTCGTCGAACACCAATCCCTCGTAATCGGGGTGGTAGATGCCGTGATCGGGATAGCGAATGGGCTCCGGCACCGGGGCCTCGTGCAGCCCCAGCAGCGGCCCGGCGATATGGGTGAACAGCGCCGCGAAGTTGCGCTCGCCGCCCTCGGTCAGGTAGGCGGCAATACGTTCGCCGAGCCCGGCCTCCAGGCCGTGGCTATCGGTTCGCTCACGCGCCACGACCACCAGCGGGGTTTGCCGCTCGGCCAGGGCCTCGCGCAGCGCCTCGACCCTTTCGGGGCGGGCGAGCTCGTGGCTCGGGGCAAAGACCACCGCCAGGTCGAGACCCGCCAGCGCTGCCGCATCGGGAGACTCCGGCAGGGCCTCGACGAAGCCGGTGTCGACCTTGATGCCCTGGGCATCGCCCAGCCGGGCCAGCTCCTCGAGCAGGCCCGGCCGGATGGGGTCGTTGACCAGCAGCAGCATGCGCGGGCGCGCCTCCTCGGCCGCCAGCGCCGTGGCAAGTAGCAGCCCGGCCGTCGCGATCAAGGCCAGACCGGCACGTCTCGGAACTCCCCACATCTCAGAACTCCCAGTTCAGCGAGGCGTGGTAGAAGCGGCCGCGAATCTCGTTGATGAAGGCGTCGTCCACCTCCGCCAGGCGCTGGTCGGTCAGGTTGTCGATGCCGGCAGCCAGCGACAGGCCATGCCCGAGCGACTGGCGCAGCCCCACATGGAGCAGGGTGTAGTCGCGGGTGCGCACCTCGCCGCGCCGTTGGGAGCCGATGTACTCGCCGCGCAGGTGCGCCGCCGCTCCCTGCCACACCGGCGTCTCCGCCAGCAGATTGAAGCGCTGCCGCGGGCGGTTCTCCAGAGTCTCACCGGTTTCGCGGTTACGTGCGTCGAGGTAGGTGTAGTTGGCCCGCAGCAGGCTGCCGTCGTCGAATTGACGGCCAAGCTCCAGCTCCACGCCCTGGGTGCGCGCACGGTCGACGTTGATGTAGGTGCGCAGCTCGTCCTCACCGGGCGGACGGCTGCCGGGTTCGCAGAACTCGATGCAGCGCAGGTCGATGAGGTCCTTGATGTCGTTGCGGAACAGGGTGATGGCAGCGCGATGCCGCTCGTCCTCGTGCTCCAGCGCCAGGCTGTAACTGTCGCTGCGTTCGGGTTCGAGATCGGGATTGCCGATGATGCGCAGCGGCCGAGTGCTGAAGGTGAAGTCGTAATCCGCCGCCGAACGGCGCAGGTCGGGAGCGCTGAAACCGCGGCCGTAGTCGGCCTTGAGCCGGGTGCTTGGCGTGAGCGCGTAGACCGCGCCTGCACGCGGGCTCACCTCGCCGGTATAGCGGGTGTGATCGTCGTAGCGGGTGCCCAGGGTCAGCACCAGTCGGTCGTCGAGGAAGTGGCCACGGTTCTGCACCAGCACGCCGCGATGGTTGACGGTGTCGTCGTGCTCGCGCCCGCCCTCGCGGTCGCGCGAGAAGTGCTCGCGACGGTGGTCGGCGCCCACCGTCAGCTCCTGGCCCGCGCCCCAGTAGTAGGTCGTGCTGGCGTCGACGATGTCGTCGGTGTGCTGATCGCGACGATCGAGATGCAGCGCCTCGGAGTCGCTGCGCGAGCGGTAGGCGTCCACCCGGGCGGTCCAGGTCGGCGCATCGAACTGATAGCGGGCGCCGGTGCTGTAGCGCCGGATGTCGAGTTCACGGGTGTCGGCATCGCCCCGCCGGGCGCGCCGCTCGTCGTCGCTGCCGTGGAAGAACAGCTCGACCTCGTGCCCTTCGCCGGGGCGGAAGAACAGGCTACCCATGCCCGAGAGCGCCTCGCGTCCCTCGATTTCATCTATCCCCGGCTGGTCGGGGTTGAGCACGCCGTCGCGGTCGAGGTAGTCCAGGCTCAGCATGGCGCCGACCCGTTCGCTCAGCGGACCCGCCGCGTGCACGGCCAGGTTGCGCTCGCTGCCACCGCTGCGCGGGTGCACGCTGCCCAGGCGCGACTGCACCCTGCCGGCCCAGGTGTCCTCGGGCGGCCGCACGATGACGTTGATCACGCCTCCCAGGGCATCGGCGCCGTAGAGCGACGAGGTGGGCCCGCGCACCACCTCGATGCGATCGATGGCGGCGGTGGGAATCTGCGTCATGCGGAAATCGCTGTGGCCGACCAGCTCATCGGTGTTGTTGAGGCGCCGGCCGTTGACCAGGATCAGCGTCTGCCCCGGATTGAAGCCGCGCACGCGGATCTGACTGCGACCGTCCTGCTCGTTGTCGATGGCAAGCCCCGGCACGTCGCGCAGCAGTTCCGCCAAGGTGGTGGCCGGCTGGCGCTCGATGTCCTCGCGGGTGACTTCGGAGTAGCCGCTCGGCGCCTCTTCGCGGCGAATTTCGCTACGGGTGGCGGTGACCACCAGCGGCGAGAGCGAGCCGACCCGCGGCTGTCCGGTTTCCGTTGTCTCGGCCCAGGCCGGCGACCAGGCGAGGAGGCAGGCCAGGCTCCCGCCCAGCCAAGCGTATCGTTGGCGTTCCATTGGATTCCCCTTGCATGCTAACAAAAGAGAAATGTTATAACATAACAGCAATGCTGTATGGCAAATGCCGCCCGATCCGTTGGGCTGCATTCATGGCACCCACCCTCGATGTAGCCTAGCTTTAAGCGAGCCCCTCAATCGGGCCTACCTTCTCGCCCTTGACCACGGGTAACGCCATGGATGTGCATACCTCACGAGGAGCGGCCGGCTGGGCCGTCACCGTTTTCGCCATCGTTCTGCTGCTGCTCGGCCTGGCCATGTCGCTGGGTGGCGCCTACCTGATCTATCTCGGCGGAACGTTCTACTTTCTCCTGGCCGGCATCGGCACGCTGGTGGCTGCCGTCATGCTCAAGCTGGGTTTGCCTGCGGGGGTGTGGGTCTATGCCGCTACCGTAGCGGGTACGTTTCTCTGGTCGCTGTGGGAAATTGCCATGAAGGGCTGGATGCCGGTCTGGCACATCGACCTGATGGCGCGTACCGGTCTCATGGCTGGGTTGCTGGCTGTCGCCCTGTTACTCCTGCCCGTGTTGTATCGCCGCGGTTACTATCAGCCCGCCCTGCCCTACGCCGGCCCCCTGCTAGGCGTGCTGATCATGGCCGGCTACGCCGGGGCGGTGCTGTGGCTCATCTTCGACTCGGGCCCAGATGCACCCACCACGGTGGCGGCCGAGGAGATCCCTCAGCAGGGGGGCCCGGACGACACCGACTGGGTTGCCTACGGCGGCACCAACCTGGCCCAGCGCTTCTCGCCGGCCGACCGGATCACACCGCACAATGCCGATCAGTTGGAGGTGGCCTGGGAGTTCAATACCGGCGACGAACCGCCCAGCGATGCCGCCCCCTACGCCTTCCAGAATACGCCGCTGAAAATCGGTAATAGCCTGTACATCTGCACTCAGAGCAACCAGGTCTTCGCTCTCGATCCAGGCACGGGCGAGCAGCAGTGGCACTTCGACCCGCAAGTGGCGGTAGAAGCCCAGGAGCACGTTTTCTCTACCACCTGCCGCTCGGTGGCTTACTTCGAGGCCCCCGAGCCTGTTGAGGAGTGCCCTCGTCGCCTGCTGTTGGGCACGCTGGACGGCCGCCTGATGGCACTGAACGCCGAAGACGGCTCGCTGTGCAACGGCTTCGGCGACAACGGCACGGTGGATCTCAACGACCGCATGGACCCTCAAGCGTTGGGACTGCTCTCCAACACCTCTGGGCCGATCGTGGTGAACGGAATCGTGGTGGTGGGCCATCAGGTCACCGACAACCAGCGCCGCGACGCGCCTTCCGGTGCCGTACGCGCCTACGATGCCATCACCGGCGAATGGCAGTGGACCTGGGACTCGGTATGGACCACCCCGGACCGACAGCCACCTGAAGGAGAGCTCTACCCTCGCGGTACCCCCAACGTGTGGGCGCCGATATCGGCCGACGAGGAGCTGGGCCTGGTCTACCTGCCCACCGGCAACCCCACCAACGACCAGTATGGCGGCGACCGCAGCCCCGAGGAGGATGAGTTCACCTCGACGCTAGTCGCGGTGGAGGCCGACAGCGGTGAAGTGCGCTGGAAGTTCACCACGGTGCTCCACGATCTGTGGGACTACGACCTCGGCGCCCAGCCCGCGCTGATCGACTTCCCTACCGACGACGGGCCCCGTCCCGCCGTGGTACAGGCGACCAAGTATGGCCAGGTGTTCGTCTTCGACCGCGAGACCGGCGAGCCCCTGCTACCCATCGAGGAGCGCCCGGTACCCCAGGGCGCCATCGAGGGCGACTGGACCGCCGAGGTGCAGCGCTTCTCGCCGAGCATGCCCAACTTCGGCTCGATACCCGGCCAGGAAGTGGAGCACTTCACCGGCGCCCACACCTGGGGGGCCACCCCCATCGACCACCTCTACTGCCGGATTCAGTTCGAGCGCATGCGCTACGAAGGCATGTTCACTCCACCGACCCTCGACCATCCCGGCGGCATGCTGCAGTTCCCGGGCATTCTCGGCGGCATCAACTGGGGCAGCGCCGCCTTCGATCTCGACAACGGGCTGATGATCGTCAACAACAACCGCATGCCGTCACGGGTGGTGCTCTACCCACGCGAGGAAGCCGACGAAATGGAGAATATCGCCCCAATCGGCGAAGAGGATGCCAGCTATATCGATCAGGAAGCACAACCCATGCTCGGCGCCCCGGTGGCGGCGCAGCGTGGCGCCTGGCTATCGCCGCTGGATATGCCCTGTGCCGCGCCGCCCTGGGGCTTTCTCAGCGCCACCGATCTCGCCACTGGCGAACTGGTGTGGTCCCGACCGATCGGCACCAGTTTCGACCAGGGCCCCTGGGGTATCCCGGCGAGACTGAAGATGACCGTCGGCGCCCCCACCAGCGCGGGACCGATCACGACGGCCGGCGGCGTAACCTTCATCGGCGCCACCATGGACGACTACATTCGCGCCTTCAACAACACCACCGGCGATATGCTGTGGGAGGCGCGCTTGCCCGCAGGCGGCCAGGCGACGCCGATGACCTACATGCACGAGGGACGTCAGTACGTGGTGATCGCCGCAGGCGGCGCCTTTCAGGCCGAAACCAGCCTGGGCGACAGTGTGATGGCCTATGCACTGCCCGAGGAGTGAGCCGGCCGCCCGGGCCGGCCCGCCAGGCGAGGTTGGCAGGCGCTCAGCGCCTCGGCGACGTAGGCCATGAAGGCGCGAATGCGCGCCACCCGGCGCAGGTCGGGATGGGTCAGCAGCCACAGGTCGGTGGCGAGCTCGGGGATCGGCTCGCCGAGTCGGGTAAGGGCCGGTTCGGCATCGGCGAGATAGCAGGGCAGCACGGCGCGGCCGAGCCCATCGCGGGCGGCGGCCAGCATGCCGAACATGGTGTCGACGCGATAGCGGCAGCGCTCGTTGGCCCCCTGCCCGGCCATCCAGGCGTCGAGCGCGGCATAGCCCAGGTGGCGGTCCGGCCCGACCCAGGCATCGGCGGTGCCATCGGCACGGGCGTAAACGGCCTGGGCGATGGTGCCGACCCGCCGGCCTACCAGATGCTCGGGTGGCGTGGGCGAGGGCCGCACCGCCACGTCGGCGTCGCGCTGGGAGAGGTTGAACAGCTGGTTGGAGATCGCCACTTCGAGCACGATTTCGGGGTGGGTGTGCTGGAAGCCGGCGAAGATCGGCGACAGCAGCCCCATCAATAGTGTATCGGTGGTGGTCACGCGAACGGTGCCGGAGAGGCGCAGGTCACGCCCCACCACGCGTCGCTCGGCGCCCAGTACCTCGGTTTCCACGCGAGCGGCGGTTGCCGCCAGGTCCTCCCCCGCCGGGGTCGGTGCGTAACCCGTGCGCGAGCGTTCGAACAGCGCCACGCCCAGGCGCCGCTCGATGGCATTCAGGCGGCGGAACACCGTGGCGTGACTGGCCCCCAACCGCCGTCCGGCGCCGGACAGCGAGCCCGCCTCGGCGATGGCCTGCACCACGCGCAGGTCGTCCCAGTGCAAAACCTGTTCACTCATGCAAGCTTCATCGTCAGCTTTAGGGAATTTCAGTTCACCAGCGCACAGCATAGCCTTTTGGGATGTTGCGTAGCCAACGAACCGGAGCCCTTGAATGAATAAATCCGAAAGGCATGCCCTGATCGTGTTCTGCCACCCCGAACCGCGCTCGTTCAATGGCGCCCTGAAGGACGTCGCCGTCGAGACCCTGCAGCGGCAAGGCTACCGTGTCGAGGTCTCGGATCTCTACGCCGAAGGCTTCGATCCGCTGGAGCGGCCAAGCCATTACGTCGAGCGCGCCGAACCCGAGACGTTCCTGCCCCTCACCGAACAGCGCCACGCCTACGAGGGTGGCTTTTTGCCCGCCGACGTAAAGCGTGAAATCGAGCGCCTGGAGCATGCCGATCTGGTGATCCTGCAGTTTCCGCTGTGGTGGCACGCCCAGCCGGCCATGCTCAAGGGCTGGTTCGACCGGGTGTTCGTCTATGGCGGGCTCTACAGCGGCCGCATGCGCTACGACCGCGGCCGTTTTCCCGAGAAGAAGGGCATGCTTTCGGTGACCACCGGCGCCCCGGCGCCGACCTTCACCCGGCATGGGCGCAGCGGCCATATCGTGGCGCTGCTGTGGCCGATCCACTACTCGCTCTACTACCTGGGCGTCAGCGTGCTGCCGCCTCAGGTCACCTACGGGGTACAGGGCGGTGGGCTGAGCTACCAGGACGAGGCGGCGTTCCGTGAACGCTTGGAAGCGGAGAAGTCCGCCTGGGCACGGCGGCTGGAAGGACTCGACGGCGAGGCAGCAATCCCCTTCGCCGGCTGGGACGACTGGGACGAACAGGGGGTGCTCAAGGCTGAGCACCCCCTAGCCTGGCAGCTGTAGGGTTCACTATGACGCGAACGGCTGGCCACTATGGTGCAAAGCGCTCTCTCAGTGGCGCGATCGCCACGTCACGCGGTTCGCCGTCGAAGTCGTCCTGGATCAGCTCCGCGGCGCGCTGCTCGAGGTAGCGCCCTGCCCCTTCCACCTCGGCGATGCGCTGCATGTCGGCCAGCGCTTCGATCAGCTGAGGCGTCAGGCGGTCGAGTACCGGGCGCACCTCCTCGGCGAGATCGGGCGGATCGGCGAAGGGAGAGCGCCCCTCCTGCAGCCATTGATGGTGCAGGCGCCGTTGGACCTGTTTGCTGGCCTCGAACTGCTTGTCGAAGAAGCGCCGGGCGAAGGCATCGTCGACGCCGGCCGCTTCGGCATCCTCTGCCACCTGATCGAGAATCTGCGCCTCGCGTTCCGGCGCCTCGATGGGCTCGCCGCTGTTCCACTTGGACTGGGCCACCAGCGGCGCCACGTCGAGCCGCTCGTCGATCAATACCAGCATGCGGTCGATGGCCGCCTTGTCCTCGTCGGGTGGCTCCGGTGGCTGCATCTGGCAGCCTGCCAGCAGCAGAGCCATCAGCAGCATCCGGAGAAGCGGCAAAGCGCCGGGTATCGTCGGGTTTCGTTTCGAATGACAACGCATCGGGAGTCGACTCGCTTCGTTGGGTTCCGAGCCAGTGTGGCAGGTAACTCGTCTCTCTTCCTGTATCAGAATGTTCACCTTGGCAAGACACTAAAGTTGACTGAGTGCAGAGGGCTGCCAACAGGCTACCGGGCATGACACGCGCCGCCGCCCGGCCAGCTCCCTCACCGGCTTGAAAAAGTGCGCCCGGCAGCAGCGGCTGCCGGGCGGCGCCATGCCATCAGGCCTTGCTCTTGAGCAGCCAGGCTTCGAAGTCCTGCGCCTCCAGCGGCCGCGACATCAAGAACCCCTGCGCTTCATTGCAGCCCAGCGATTCCAGATAGTCATAGGTGCGCTGCGTCTCCACCCCTTCGGCCACGACGCGATAGCCCAGGCTATGAGCCATGTTGAGCATCGACTCGACCAGCGTGCGACTGCGCGGAGCGTCATCGAGCCCCTTGATGAAGGAACGGTCGATCTTGACGACCTGGGCGGGGATGTCCTGCAGGTAGGCCAGACTGCTGTAGCCTGTACCGAAATCGTCGATAGCGATGCGTATACCCGCCTCGATCAAGTGGTCGAGCTGTTCCCAGGCAGCCTGCCCCTGGTCGAACAAGGCGGTTTCCGTCAGTTCGAGCTCGATGGCCGAAGCGGGCAGATCGGCTTTGCTCATCTGGCTCAGCAAGCGCTCGGCGAAATCATCTTCGTCCAGGTTACAGGCCGAGACGTTGAGCGATACGCCGATGTTTAGCCCCTGCCGATGCCAGTCCCGGGCCTGGTCAATAGCGGTGTAGATAACCCAGGCCGTCAGCGGACGGGCCAGCGGCGTATCCTCGACAAGAGGAATGAACTCGGCGGGCGAAACCTCGCCAAGCGTGGGATGACGCCAGCGCAGCAGGGCTTCGACGCCGAGGCAGCGATTGGTACTCAGCTCGATGCGTGGCTGGTACACCAGACGCAGTTGGTCGGGGGCGTTCAGGGCGGCCCGAAAATCGGAGTGGAGCATGAAGCGACGTCGATGTTTGGCATCAAGCGCCTGAGAATAGATTCCTGCCCCCATCTCGGTAAGGCGTGCATCTTGGCAGGCACTGTGAGCGGTGCGCAGCACGTCTGCGGCCATGTCCGCGCCCAGACACAGCGGGGCGACGCCCACCACCGGGCGCACCAGAATCGGCGCTTCATTGATCAGCTCCAGGGAGAGTAGCGCCTCGCGCAGACGCAGCGCTCCTTCAAGCAGCTCTTCGTCACTGCAGACATCCACCAGATGCACGAACTGACACGGCCCGACGCTATAGAGTCTGCACTTCTCGCTCAGCACCTCCTGCAAGCCTCGTGCAGCCAGGCGGGACAGCTCGTCCACATAGCTCGGCCCCATGACCCGATTCAAGGTACTCACCTGGCTGATATCGAGCACCTCGGTAAACAGCGCGCAATGCCGTCGACCGGGCGCGTCACGCGCCATGTCGTCGAGGTCTTCGGCCAGCTGACTGCGATTGGGCAATCCGGTGAGTGGGTCGATCCGGCCGAAGGCGTGCTGCAGCTCGATCTGGGCCATGACCATGGCGGCCATGTCCTGGAGCAGTGCCACTTCCTCTGCGGTAAGCTCGCGGGGCTGGGTGTCGAGCACGCACATCGCGCCCAGAGTGTAGCCCTCCTGGGTCTGTAACGGCGCACCGGCATAAAACCGGATGCCGGAGTCGGCCAGCATGCTATCCCGGTAGGTCGAGGACTCGAGAAGATCGGGAACGACCAGCACTTTGGATTCGTCGGCCACCTCGCCGCAGCAGGCCTTGAAACGCGGAATTTCCCAGTGTTCGACCCCCACTCGCGACTTGAACCACTGGCGATCGGCATCGGTCAGCGAGACTGCCGCGATGGGCATGCCAAAGAACTTGCTGGCCAGCCGCGTGATGCGGTCGAAGCTCTCGCTGGGCGGCGTATCCAGCAGGTTGAGCTGGCGCAGCGCATAGAGACGTGCCTGCTCGTAACCAGGTTGTTGTAAGTCATCGCGCATCGAGGGTCCCTGCCAGTTCGTGCCGGCACCTTATCCGTCGGTATTCCTTCAGCCTAGTCAAATCCTGCTATCGCCACTATAGCCTGGGATTAACCGCAGCCTGCCGAATCTCGACGGTACAGCTCCCAGGCTCAACGCTCCCGCTGGGACTCCTGCCACTCCTCGGCGGCCTCCTCCACGCCGGGCTCGTCGCCGCGGTTGCGCATCCCCTGGCGGTACGCCTCCTCCTCGCGCACATCGTCGATCACGGTCATCAGCTCGCCGACGTCCACGGTGCTGGTGTCATGCTCGAAGCAACCCGTGAGCTGGCTCTCCGGGTGCAGCTCGCCGGCTTCGTAGAGCGCCCAGATCTCCTTGCCGTAGTCGGTGGCCAGCAGCTCCGGGGCAAAGCGGCCGAAGTAGCGGCGCATGTTGTCGACGTCGCGCTCGAACATCCACTCGGCGCTGTTGTTACCGGCGGCGTCCACCGCCTGGGGCAGGTCGATGATCACCGGCCCGTCGGTGGCCAGTAGCACGTTGAATTCGGAAAGGTCGCCGTGCACCAGACCGGCGCACAGCATCTTGACCACGTCGCGCAGGATCTTGGCGTAGTACTCCCGGGCCTGCTCGGGGCTCAGGGTCACGTCGTCCAGGCGCGGGGCGGTCAGGCCCTCGGCATCGCTGATCATCTCCATCAGCAGCACGCCGTCGATGAAGCCATAGGGCTGCGGCACCCGCACATCGGCCGCCGCCAGCCGGTAGAGGGCATCCACCTCGGCGTTGAGCCAGGCCTGCTCCTGCTCCTTCTGGCCATAGCGGGTCTTCTTGGCCATGGCCCGCGAGCGACGACTGTTGCGTTCGCGACGCCCCTCCTGGTACTGCACCGCCTGCTTGAAGCTGCGCTGCTTGGCCTCCTTGAAGACCTTGGCGCAGCGGCGCTCGCCGTGGGAAATCACCACGAAGACCTGGGCTTCCTTGCCGCTCATCAGCTGACTCTCGACTGCGTCGATCAAGCCGTCGTCGATCAGCGGCTGCAATCGTTTAGGTACCTTCACCTATCCTCCTACTGTTCAAAGCGGCAATCAGCGGCTGACACGCCGGGCGCGAAACGAGCGTCCCTTGAGCTTGCCTGTGCCGAGCTGGGCCAGCGCCGCCTTGGCGACCTCGCGCCGCACCGCCACGTAGGCGCTACGCTCCAGCACCTTGATCTTGCCTACTTGGGCCCCCTCGATGCCACCCTCGCCGGTCAAGGCGCCGAGAATATCGCCGGGGCGCACCTTCTGCTTCTTGCCGCCATCGAGCTGCAGCGTGGCCATCTCCGGCAGAAAGGGCTCCCGCGCCAGCACGCTGCGCGGCGGCAGTGGCGCTTCCTCCAGCGCTTCGCCGAGAAACTCGTTGAGCCGCTCGAGGCGATAGGCCTCGCTCTCGCTGACCAGGGTGCAGGCGATGCCGGAGCCGCCGGCGCGACCGGTACGCCCGACGCGATGCACGTGGGCTTCGAGGTCACGCGCGATCTGGTAATTGAATACCGCATCCAGCGCGGCGATATCCAGCCCCCGGGCCGCCACGTCGGTAGCCACCAGGATGGAGACGCTGTGGTTGGCGAACAGTACCAGGATGCGGTCGCGATCGCGCTGCTCCAGGTCGCCGTGCAGCGCCAGGGCGCTGAAGCCCGCCTCGGAGAGGGCATCGGCAAGCTCCTGGGCCTCGCGCCGGGTGTTGCAGAACACCACGCTGGAGCGCGGCCGGTGCTGCAGCAGCAGTCCGCGCAGGGCAGCGAAGCGCTCTGCCTCGTCGGCCACCCGGTAGACGCGCTGGCGAATGGTGCTCTCATCATGGCTCTCGGCCACCGCCACCTCGGTCGGCTCGCGCATCAGCCCCTGGGCGATGCCCCTCACCTCATCGCTGAAGGTAGCGCTGAACAGCAGGGTCTGGCGGCTGGCCGGCGTCGCGCCGACGATCGCCTCCAGGCTGGGCTGAAAGCCCATGTCGAGCATGCGATCGGCCTCGTCCAGCACCAGCACGTCGAGCGCAGCGAGATCGAGCGAGCCCTTGCGCAGGTGCTCTTCTATACGACCGGGCGTGCCCACCACCACATGAGCGCCATGGGCCAGCGAGGCCAGCTGCGGGCCGAAGGGAGCGCCGCCGCACAGGGTCAGCACCTTGACGTTAGGCAGCGTGCGCGCTAGCCGCCGGATCTCGCCGGCCACCTGGTCGGCCAGCTCGCGAGTCGGACAGAGCACCAGCGCCTGAACCTGAAAGCGCGAGACATCGAGGCGCGACAGCAGCCCCAGGCCGAATGCTGCGGTCTTGCCCGAGCCGGTCCTGGCCTGGGCGATCACGTCGCGACCGGCCAGCACCGGCGGCAGGCTCGCGGCCTGGATCGGCGTCATGGCGTGGTAGCCGAGCGAATCGAGATTGGCCAGCAACTGTGGCGCCAGCGGCAGCGAGGCAAAGGCCCCGTCGTTGGGAGAGTCGGACACGGAAATGGACCTGCGAGAATGAATGGCGAAGGCCCCTGCCAATGCCGGGCTTCGTCTAAAGGAAGGCGAGCAGCATAGCAGAAAATGGGGGAAGACATCGTGCTACCGGCAGTGCCGGGTCAGCGAGTGCTTACTGGGGGACGTACCACCGAACGTGGGATAGATGGAGCCGGCACGGCGCATGGCGCCATGCCGGCTGGTCGTCAGGCGGGCAAGCCAGCGACTCGCCCTCTCAAGTGGAGGTCAGCGCCGGTTCGGCATTCGCTTGGCGCGGCGCGTCCATGCGCTCTTCCCAGCCGCCGGCCAGGGCGCGGTAGAGCCCCACCAGGGCGGTGGCGGCACGCACGTTGCTCTGGGCCAGGCCGTCCTCGGCCTCGAGTCGTGAACGCTCGCTGTCGATCACTTCGAGGAAGTCGATCACGCCGACCTCGAAGCGCACCCGCGCCTGACGGGCCGCCTCGGCGCTGGCCTCGGCGGCGGCCGCCAGATGCTCACGCTCGCGCAGCGACTGGGCATAGCGGGCAAGCGCCGTCTCGGCCTCCTCCAGCGCCAGCAGCACGGCCTGCTCGTAGCGCGCCAGGTTGGCCTCGGCGTCGGCATCGGCGGCAGCCATGCGCGCCCGCACCCGGCCGCTATCGAGGAACGACCAGTCCACCCCCAGCGCCACCAGTCGGGTCTGGCTGTCGCGGCCGAACAGATCGCCTGTGCTGGCGGCCTGGGTGCCGAGCAGACCGCTCAGAGTGAAGCGCGGGTAAAGATCGGCCGTGGCCACGCCGATGCTGGCGGTGGCGGCGTGCAGGCGGCGCTCGGCGGTAGCGATATCGGGACGGCGGCGCAGCAGCTCGCCGGGCAGACCCACCGCCACTCGCTGGTGTAGCGCCGGCAGCGGTGCCGGCGCCTCCAGCCGGGCGATCAGCGCGCCGGGCTCGCGCCCGGTCAGCACCGCCAGGCGATGAGTGATGGCGGCGATCTCGCCTTCAATGGCCGGAATCCGCGACAGCGTGCTTTCGAGCTGCGCCCGAGCGCGCACGCTGTCGAACTCGGTGCCGCGCCCTGCCTCCAGCCGCGCGTCGACCAAGGCCAGCGATTCCCGCTGGTAATCGGCGTTGGCCTCGGCCACACGCAGTTGCTCCTGCAGCCCACGCAGGCGCATGTACTGATCGACCAGCTCGCCGACCACCACCACCTGCATGGCGCGCACATCGGCGCCCGAGGCCTCTGCTTCGGCCTGCTGGGCCTCCACGGCGCGCCGCACGCGGCCGAAGAAGTCGAGCTCCCACAGCGCGGCGACACTGGCGTCGTAGCTTTCGAAGTCGCGCTGGGAGCGCGTCGCCTGGGGCATCTGGTCGGCGCTGGCACGCTGGTGCGCAGCGCCGCCCTGGGCGGTGACGCTGGGGCCCAGGTCGCGGCGCGACTGGCGCAGCAGCGCCAGGCTACGGTCGTGGCGGGCCAGGGCGATGCGCAGGTCGTGGTTGGCGTCGAAGGCCTCCTCGACCAGCTCGCTCAGCAGCGCGTCGTTGAAGCCGCGCCAGAACTCGCGCTCGACCGCCTCGGGCGTCACCAACTCGGCCTCGGCGCGCACCAGGGCGGCAGGCTCGGCCAGCGCCGGCACGCGGTAGTTGGGCCCCACTGCACAGGCGGCCAATGCCAGGGCGAGCGGCAACGGCATCAGGTGTCGCATGACTCTCATGGGTTTGGCCAGATCAGGCATGGTAGGCGCCCTCCACAGGCTGCGCGTCACGGGGTTCGGCCTGCCCGCGCGAGACCAGCTTGCGCAGGGCGACGTAGAACACCGGGGTCAGGAACAGGCCGAACAGGGTCACGCCGAGCATGCCGGCGAACACCGCCGTACCTAGCGCCTGGCGCACCTCGGCACCGGCACCGCCGGCCAGCATCAGCGGCACCACCGCCGCGGTGAAGGTGATCGAGGTCATGATGATCGGGCGCAGGCGCAGGCGGCACGCCTCCAGCGCCGCCTCGACGATGCCGCGGCCCTGCATCTCCAGCTCGCGGGCGAACTCGACGATCAGGATGGCGTTCTTGCACGCCAGGCCGATCAACACCACCAGCCCCACCTGGACGAAGATGTTGTTGTCACCGCCGGTGAGCTTCACGCCGATCAGCGCCGAGAGCATGCACATCGGCACGATCAGGATCACCGCCAGCGGCAGCGTCCAGCTCTCGTAGAGCGCGGCCAGCGCCAGGAACACCAGCAGGATGGCCAGCGGGAACACGATCAGCGCCGCTCCACCCTGGTTGACCTGCTGGTAGCTCAGATCGGTCCACTCGAATGCCATGCCCGCCGGCAACACTCCCGCGGCGAGCTGCTCCACCACCTGGATGGCCTGGCTCGACGACAACACCCGCGGGTCGGCCTCGCCCATCAAGTCCGCCGCCGGGTAGCCGTTGTAGCGGATCACCGGGTCGGGGCCGAAGGTGCGGTCGACCCGGATCATGCTGCCGATGGGCACCATCTCGCCATGCTCGTTGCGGGTGCGCAGGCGCTCGATGTTAGCCACGTCCATGCGGAAGTCGCCGTCGGCCTGGGCCATCACCTGCCAGGTACGCCCGAAGCGGTTGAAGTCGTTGACGTAGACTGAGCCGAGGTAGACCTGCAGGGTCTCGAACAGGTCGGTCAGCGCCACGCCCTGGGTCTTGGCCTTGACCCGATCGACATGCAGGTCGAGCTGCGGCACGTTGGACTGGTAGGAAGTGATCGGATAGCCCATGCCCGGCGCCTGCATCAGCGCGCCGCTGAAGCCATCCACCGCCTGCTGCAGCTCACCGTAGCCGAGCCCGGCGCGGTCCTGCACGAACAGCGAGAAGCCCGAGCCCGAACCGATGCCGAGAATAGCCGGCGGGGTAAAGGCGAAGCTGAACGCCTCCTGCATGGCACCGAACTTGCCGTTGAGCTCGGCGACGATCTCGTTGGCGCTGCGCGAGCGCGACTCGAAGGGGTCGAGGCCGAAGAACACCGTGCCGGTGTTGGGCGTGTTGGTGAACTGCAGCGGGTTGAGCCCGGGAAACGCCACCGCCGAGGTCACCCCTTCAGTTTCGAGCGCCAGCTCTGTCATGCGCCGGATCACCGCTTCGGTGCGGTCGAGGGATGCGCCCTCGGGCAGCTTGGCGCCGCCGATCAGGTACATCTTGTCCTGGGTGGGGATGAAGCCGCCCGGCACCATCTGGAACATCACCCCGGTACCCGCCAGCAGCAGCGCGTAGACGGCGAATACCGCGCCGCGTCGACGCAGGCTGCGCGCCACGCCGCCCTGGTAGCCCTTGGAGCTGGCGTTGAAGAAGCGGTTGAAGGGACGGAACACCCAGCCGAACAGGAAGTCGATCAGCCGCGACAGGCGGTCCTTGGGCGCGTCGTGGGGCTTGAGCAGCAGCGCCGCTAGCGCCGGCGACAGCGTCAGCGAGTTGATCGCCGAGATCACCGTGGAGATGGCGATGGTCACCGCGAACTGGCGATAGAACTGGCCGGTGACGCCCTCGAGGAAGGCCATCGGGATGAACACCGCGCACAGCACCACCGAGATGGCGATGATCGGCCCGCTCACCTCGCGCATGGCCTGGTGGGCTGCCGCCAGCGGCGCGAGCCCCTCCTCGATGTTGCGCTCGACGTTCTCCACCACCACGATGGCGTCGTCGACCACGATGCCGATGGCCAGCACCAGGCCGAATAGGGTCAGGGTATTGATCGAGAAGCCGAGCAGATAGAGCACGGCGAAGGTGCCGACGATCGACACCGGCACCGCCAGCAGCGGGATCACCGAGGCGCGCCAGGTCTGCAGGAACAGCGTGACCACCAGCACCACCAGCAGCACCGCTTCCAGCAGGGTCTTGATCACCGACTGGATCGAGTCGCGCACGAACACCGTGGGGTCGTAGACGATGGTGTACTCCACCCCTTCGGGGAAGTGCTGGGAGAGCTCCTCCATCTTGTCGCGCACCGCGTCGGAGAGCGCGATGGCATTGGAGCCCGGTGCCTGGAAGATACCGATGGCCACCGCCTGCTGGTTGTCGAGCAGCGCCCGCAGTGAATACTCGGCGGCGCCGAGTTCGACACGTGCGACGTCGGAGAGGTAGGTGATCTGGCCACCGCTACCCGCTCTGACCACGATGTTGCCGAACTCCTCCTCAGTGGTCAGACGCCCCTGGGCGTTGATTGAAACCAGGAAGTCGGACGACTGCGGCGTCGGCGGCGCACCGAGCTGGCCGGCCGAGACCTGCACGTTCTGCTCGCGGATCGCGGCGATGATGTCGCCGGCGGTGAGCCCGCGGGCGGCGGCGCGGTCGGGGTCGATCCACACCCGCATGGCGTAGTCCCCGGCACCGAACAGCATTGCCTGGCCCACCCCCTCGAGCCGCGCAAGCTCGTCACGCACGTGCAGCGCTGCGTAGTTGCGCAGGTAGGTGCTGTCGTAGCGCCCGTCCGGCGAGATCAGCTGCGGCACCATGGTCAGGTCGGGCGACTGCTTGTCGGTGGTCACGCCCTGGCGGCGCACCGCCTCGGGCAGCCGCGCCAAGGCCTGGCTGACCCGGTTCTGCACCTGCACCTGGGCCTCGTCCGGGTCGGTGCCGGGACGGAAGGTCAGCGTCAGCGCCAGCACCCCGTCGGAGCCGGCCACCGACTTCATGTACATCAGGTTCTCCACACCGGTGATGGCCTCCTCCAGTGGCGTGGCCACGGTGTCGGCGATCTCGCTGGGGTTGGCGCCGGGATAAACCGCCCGCACCTGCACCGTCGGCGGCACCACGTCGGGGTATTCGCTGACCGGCAGCAGCGGGATGGTGATCGCACCGGCGATGAAGATCAGGATCGACAGCACCGCGGCGAAGATCGGTCGGTCGACGAAGAACTTGGCAAAATTCATGACAAGACTCCCTTACGGGACGGACGCGCGGTCCGCCCCGTACAAGTCAGGGGTTATGGTTATCTGGAGTCGTGCTGGGCGGTGATCGGCTCAGCGCACGGCAGCGTACTCGCCGGATGCCGCGCCTGAGCCGCGCATGTCGACGCTTTCCGCCGCCACCGGCATGCCCGGGAAGAAGATCCGCTGGGCACCGTTCACCACCACTTGGTCGCTGGGCTCGAGACCCGTCGTCACCACCCGCAGGCCGTCGACCATGCGCCCGAGCTGCACGTCGCGACGCATGGCTCGGCCCTCGTCGACCACGTAGACGTACTTGCGGTCCTGGTCGGTGAGCACTGCCTTGTCGTCGATCAGCAGAGTTCCCTCAGCGCTGCCCGCCAGTAGCTGAACGCGGGCATACATGCCGGGAGCAAAGCGCCCCTCGCCGTTGTCGAGCACGGCACGGGTCAGGATGGTGCCGGTGTCGGCATCGAGACGGTTGTCGATGAAGTCGACCTCGCCGCGGTAGGGGTAGTCCTCGTCGCTGGCCAGACCCACACGCACCGGAACGCCGCCGTCGCGCAGGCTGAACTGCCCGCCGTTGCGCGCCAGGGCGTCGTAGTGCAGGTAGGCCCGCTCGTCGCTGTGGAAGTGCACGTGGACCCGATCCAGGGCGACGATGCTGGTCAGCGGCGTGGCTTCGGAAACCAAATTGCCCGAGGTGACCAGCGCCCTGCCGGCACGCCCGGAAATGGGCGCACGCACTTCGGTGAACTCCATGTTGAGTCGGGCCGTCTGGGCAATGGCCTGGGCGGCGAGAATGTCGGCCTCGGCGGTGGCCGCCGCTGAACGCCGCTGGTCCAGTTCCTCACGGGAGATCGAGCGGCTCTGTGACAGCGCCTCGGCCCGGGCGGCTTCGCTGCGCGCCAGTTCGGCACGGGCTCGGGCTCGCTGCAGCTCGGCCTCGGCCCGCTCCAGCTCAGCTCGGTAGGGACGCGGGTCGATGACGAACAGCACGTCGCCCTTCTCGACCTTCTCACCCTCGGTATAGTTGACGCTCTCAATGTAGCCGGACACGCGCGGTCGCAGGTCCACCGTCTCCACCGCCTCGATACGGCCGGTGAAGGCGTCCCACAACTCCACGTCTTCGATCAGTACCTGAGCCACGCTGACCTGCGGCGGTGGCGGCCCTTGTTCGGCGCCGGCCTGGGTATCGGCCTGGCTCTCGCATCCTGTCAGCACGACAATACCGGCAAGCATGGCGGTAGCCATGAGCAGGCGCCGGCCCCCTCGACTCTCGAACATCTTGTGGACGTTCATTGATACTCCCTCTCCCATTGACCAACGCGAAGTTCGCCACGCCATTTACTCAGCCTGGCCTCTATTCTTTGCCGCTAGTTCTTTGCCTCTGTCTTTTCTGACTTATTAATGTCGTTCGGTGGCGTGATTAATCGACGGCAAACTTCGCAAACCGCCACCTTATAGTGTTACCGGGCACTTGATTAGTCGGGCCAGCAGGGAAATACTGTCCCTTTGGCGGGACAGTCTCCGTGCAACCGTTCTTGCCCTTCTGCAGTATTTCCCCTGACACGGTGCTTACCCTGAAACGGGGTTCTTCAGGCACTGCGCACGGCACAGGAATACGACCATGCTGCAAGACCTCAACGACGCCCTGATCTTTGCCAAGGTCGTGGAACAGGGCAGCTTCAGCTCCGCCGCCAAACAGCTTCGTCTTGGCAAGACCACGGTGAGCCGCAAGGTGCAGGACCTGGAGCGGCGCCTCGGCGCTCGGCTGCTGCACCGCACCACCCGCAATCTGAGCCTGACCGAGGCGGGTGCCATCTACTTCGATTACTGCAACCGCATCGCCCGCGACCTGGGCGAGGCGGAAAAAGCGGTGCACCATCTCGAAGAGAGCCCCCGCGGCTGGCTCAGGGTCACCGCGCCCTTCACCATGTGCACCGAGTTCACCTCGATCCTGGTGCGGGACTTCCGGCAGCTCTATCCCCAGGTGCGCATCGAGCTGGTGCTCTCCAATGAGCGCCTGGATCTGGTCGCCAACCAGATCGATGTCGCGCTACGGGTCGGTTCTCTGCCCGACTCCAGCCTGGTGGCGCGCCGCCTGGCCCGCTTTCACTCCTACGTCTATGCCAGCGAGGCCTACCTCGCGCGACATGGCGAACCCCGCGAGCCGGCGGAGCTGGCCGCCCACCCCGTGCTGGCCAAGGCCATGGAGCAGCGCGGCCAACGCTACGTCTGGCAGCTGCACCACAGCGAGAGCCAGCAAGCCGTGGAGGTGGAGGTCGACCCCATCGCCATCGCCAACGACCCCTTCGCCCTGCGCGGCATGCTCGAGGACGGCCAGGGCATCATGCTGGCCAACGAGTTCGTCACCTGCATGAGCCCCGAGTCGCGCCGCCCGCGGCGTATTCTCGAAGGCTGGGAGGGCCCCGAGGTCGAGCTCAACGCCGTCTTCCCCGGCGGCAGCCTGGTCTCGCCCAAGGTGCGCACCTTCGTCGACTTCGTGGTCGAACGCATGCGCATCACCATGGAGCCAGCCGGGGATGCCTGGCAGCCGCCTGCCCACACCGCACCGGCGAAAGAGGAGCAGGCGCTGGCATAGCGTCTGGCTCAGGCAGCTTCCGGTATCGCTTCAGGGCAGTTCCGGCAGCACCGCCTCGGCCTCTATCTCGATCAGCCATTCCGGTTCGGAAAGACCGCTGACGATCACCCAGGAAGAGGCCGGTGGCGACTTGGGAAAGCGCGAGCGCAGTGCCTGTACCACTCCTTCCTGGTCGTAGCGAGCGGGCTCGGCGATATAGATGCGCAGCATCACCACGTGGGACAGGTCACCGCCCAACGTGCCGAGAATCGCCTCAATGTTGTCCAGTGCGGCAAAGGTCTGCCCCTCCAGATCGGGGCCGACCAGGCACTCGTGGGCGTCGACCCCCACCTGCCCCGAGAGATGCACACGGTAGCCACCCTTGACCATCACCGCCTGGCTGAAGCCGTACTGCAGGGTATTGGGCACGCCCCGCGGGTTGATGGCTTCTCGTTCCACGCCTTGCATGTTCACCCCTCCTTCATTGCCTATGGTTGTGCCCGGCTCACGACTCCGCGTTCAACGGGCTTTCCTGCCGCTCGCTCTCTTCGGTGTCCAGCCCCAGGAAACCGCCGGACTGGCGCCGCCACAGCGAGGCGTAGAGGCCATCGAGCGCCAGCAGCTCCCGATGGGTACCGCTCTCGACGATGCGTCCCTCGTCGATGACGATGAGTCGATCGAGCATGGCGATGGTCGACAGCCGGTGCGCGATGGCGATGACCGTCTTGCCCACCATCAGGGTGTCGAGTTGCTCCTGAATGGCCGCTTCGACTTCGGAATCGAGCGCTGAAGTGGCCTCGTCGAGCACTAGGATCGGCGCATTCTTGAGCAGCACCCGGGCGATGGCGATGCGCTGACGCTGGCCGCCGGAAAGCTTGACGCCGCGCTCGCCGACGTGGGCATCCAGGCCGCGCCGCCCCTTGTGGTCGACCAGCTCGAAGATGAACTCTGCATGGGCCCGGCGTACGGCTTCTAGCACCTGCTCGTCGGTGGCCTCGGGACTGCCGTAGCGGATGTTATCGCGCACCGAGCGGTGCAGCAGCGAGGTGTCCTGGGTCACCATGCCGATCTTGCGCCGCAGCGACTCCTGGCTGACCTCGGCGATGTCCTGCCCATCGATCAGGATGCGTCCACTTTCCAGGTCGTAGAAGCGCAGCAGCAGGTTGGCCAGGGTCGACTTGCCGGCGCCGGAGCGGCCGATCAGCCCGACCTTCTCGCCCGGCGCCACGGTCAGGCTCATGCCGTCGAAAACGCGGGCCTGCGCGCCGTCGGGCCGGTCGTAGCCGAAGCGCAGCGCTTCGAAGCGGATCTCGCCGCGGGGCACGCTGAGCACCGCCGCGCCGGGCAGATCCTTCACCGTAGGCTCACGGGCGATGGTATTGATACCGTCCTGCACCGTACCGATGTTCTCGAACAGCCCCGCCACCTCCCACATGATCCAGTCGGACATGAAGCGAATGCGCATGACCAGGGCGATGGCCACGGCAATGGCGCCGAGTGACATGGCCTGGAAATACCAGGCACCGATGGCAATGGCAGCCACGCTGGCCAGCAGCAGGGAGTTGAGTACCGTCAGGGACACGGAGAGCAGCGTGGCCAGGCGCATCTGCCGATGCACCGTGACCATAAACTTCTCCATGGCGTCGCGGGCGTAGGCCTGCTCGCGCTGGGTATCGGCGAACAGCTTGATGGTCTGGATGTTGCTGTAGCTGTCGACGATACGTCCGGTCATGCGTGCGCGGGCGTCAGCCTGCTCCATGGAGACCCGGCGCAGCCGCGGCACGAAGACCCACATGATCGTGCCGTAGCCCACCAGCCACGCCACCAGCGGCAGCATCAGCCAGGGTTCGGCACCGCCCATCAGCCACATGGCACCGATGAAGTAGACCATCACGTAGACCATCAGGCCCAGCAGTTTGGTGACCGTCTCGCGAATCGCCAGCGCCGTCTGCATCACCTTCTGCGATACGCGACCGGCGAATTCGTCCTGATAGAAGGCCAGGCTCTGGCTCAGCATGTGACGGTGCGCCAGCCAGCGCCCAAGCATCGGGTAGTTGCCGAAGATGCCCTGGTGCGAGAGCAGCGACTGCAGCAGAACCAGCAGCGGCAGGCCCACCACCACCAGCGCCGCCATGCCCGCCAGGCGCCAGCCGTACTCGGCGAAGAAGCCTTCGCGTTCGGCATTGGCCAGCCAGTCCACCAGTTCGCCCATGTAGCCGAAGAACACCACCTCGGCCGCCGAGACCATGGCGGTGACCAGCGACATGGCCAGCAGCAACGGCAATACCGGACGCGAGAAGTGCAGGATGAACTTGAACAGTCCCTTGGGTGGGGTACCGGCCTGCCCTGAAGGGTAGGGGTTCACCAATCTCTCGAAGTAACGGAACATGACAACTCCATCGTCAAGAATGCTTAAGAAAACTTTGTATCAAGCAGGGTTCGATCCAATGACAGGAAGCAGGCTAAAACCTAAACTTAGATTGAGGTCAAGAGTTTCGTGAAGTCTTGATGGTCGACACGACGAAAAAAGGAAGCGAAAACCATACGAGCATCGCGGAAGAATGCACAATCAAACTTCCTGATCATTTATATCAATGAAGCTGATAAATTATTTTAAAAGAAATAACTGACGAGGCACTGCGACGATGAGCGACTCCACCCCCTGCGATGTTTCGAGCACACCCCGAAAGACGTCGGGCAAACGCAAGGGTCCCGCGCTGCTGCATCGCGAACTCAGCGTCGGAGAGGTCGCCCAGCGCAGCGGGCTGGCCGTTTCCGCCATTCATTTCTACGAAGCCAAGGGGTTGATCAGAAGCCGACGCAACGCAGGCAACCAGCGACGCTTCTCGCGCGACGTATTGCGCCGCGTGGCAATCATCAAGGTCGCTCAGCGCACCGGCATCACCCTGGGCGAGATTCGCGCTGCCTTCGAGGCACTGCCGGAATCCCGCGCGCCGACCGCCGCCGACTGGCAAAAGCTATCGGCGAGCTGGCGCCAGGCGCTCGACGACAGGATCGTGCGGCTCACCCAACTGCGCGACCAGCTCGACCACTGCATTGGCTGCGGCTGCCTGTCGATGGATGAGTGTCCGCTGCGCAATCCCGAGGACGAACTGGCCGAGGAGGGTGCCGGGCCGCGCCTGCTCGATCCCGTCTGAGCTTGCGTTTAACCGTCCGCTTACATTAACTCGGCTAACTGCTATCTTGGGGAGAGCCCAAGGAGAGCGCTGCCATGTCGGATTCCCTCATCCTCTACACCAACCCCGTGTCGCGGGGGCGCATTGCCCGCTGGATGCTGGAGGAGATCGGTGCGCCTTATCGTACGGAAGTCGTCGAATTCGGTCCCGCCATGAAGTCGCCCGCCTTTCTGGCCATCAATCCCATGGGCAAGGTCCCGGCCATACGTCACGGCGAAACGGTCGTGACCGAGTGCGCCGCCATCTGCGCCTATCTGGCCGATGCTTTCCCAGAAGCGGGCCTGGCGCCGCCGCTGGCCGAACGCGGCCCCTATTACCGCTGGCTGTTCTTTACCTCCGGTCCGCTAGAGGCCGCCATGACGGATCGCGACCTGGGCATGGAGCCCAACGTCGATCAGCAGGGCCGGGTCGGCTACGGCAGTATCGAAGCCGTATTGGATACATTGGAGATCGCCATCAGCGCACACGAGTACATTGCCGGCCCCCAGTTCACCGCCGCGGACGTCTATCTCGGTGCGCATATCGGTTGGGGACTGAAATATGGCGGCCTGGGCCCCTGCCCTGCCTTTGCCGACTACTGGGCGCGGGTCAGCAGCCGCCCCGCGTATCGCCGGGCCAGCGAGCTGGATGACCAGGCCAAGGACCAAGCCCACCGCTGAGAATCATCTCGCCGAGAGTCGCCTGGCCGGCCCGGCGCATCCAGCTCAGCGCTCAATGGGCTTCGTAGGGACGTGCCCAGAGGTCGTCCGGCTGATGGCGGCTGAGAATCTTTTCCGCTTCGGGCTTGGAGTCGTCCGGCACGATCACCTTGATCTGGCTGGCCTCCTTGTCGAAATAGAGCTTTTCCCGCGGGAAGCCCTCCGCAACCAACTCGTCGTAAGCATTCGCTGCCTTCATCAGGTCCTGATAGGTCGCCGTTACGGTCTGAGTCATGGCGTCCTCCTTCACTCGGTTGAGGCATTCATCGGCGAAACACCAAACGACTGGCTCGCCGTGTGCCTCCTTGAGTATAGCGCTCGTACGGCGCCTCTCCCGTTCAGAGCACACCGCTCTCGAGCTGCCAGTCGTTGTCGGTCAGGGGCTCGGCCCCCTGCGACGTGACGCGTACGGTGTCGCTGAGGCCGATGCCCCACTGGCCGGGTATGCGCAGGCACAGCGGCAGATGGAAGACCATGTCGGCCTCGAACTCGCGCTGCTGGCCGCACGCGATATAACCGCTCCCCTCCACCCAGCTGGGTGGAAACTGCGCCCCCACGGCGTAACCGAAGACCCCCGAGAAGAAGACCCGTTCGGTGTGAGGCGCAAGCACCGCCGCGGCGGCCCGCGCGGCATCGTCGAACGTATTGCCGGGGCGCATCTTCACCCTGAGCGCCTCGAACAGGTCACGACAGAGTTCCGCCGTCATCAGCATCTCCTGACTGGGCGTGCCCGCGACGAGTGTCTTCATCATCGGTGCGGTATAGCGCCGGTAGGCGGCGCCGAACTCCATGAAGACCGGCTCGCCGGGGGCGATGCGATGGCGCTGGTGGTTCAGGTGAATCACGCTGCTGCGAGGCCCGACGGTGACAATGGGCTGCATGCTCATGAACTCGCTGCCAGCGGCCAGCATGGCGCGTGCGCCCTCGGCGGCCACGTCGCCATCCAGCATGCCGATGGCGGCAACCCGGGCAGCCGCCTTCAGCCCCAGCGAGGTGATACGGGCGCTTTCGCGCAGGCAGCCGAGCTCCGCTTCGCTCTTGACGATACGAATGCGGTCGAGCAGCTCGCCGCCGTCGTCGCGAAAACGCTCGGCGCCCAGCCGCGCCTGGAGTTCGCGCAGCACGCCGTGTCGCAGCCCTGCCCCGTACAGGTCCAGGCCGATGGCGCGAAACGGCGCCAAGGTGTCGGCCAGCGGCTCGATTACCTCGCCGATTCCCTCCCAGCGGTAGCCCAGCAGTTCGTCTACCCGCGCGGTGACCACCGCCGGCCCGGTCTCGATGGAAGGCACCTGCAGCGTCAGCCGCTCGGGTGAGCAGACCAGGCAAGCGTGCACCGATACCTCGAAGGTGTTGTAGCCGGTCAGGTAGTAGATGTCGGCCGGGTCCGTCAGCAGCAGCGCATCCAGACCGGCCTCGTCCATGGCGTTGCGCACGCGGGTCTGCCGGGCCTCGAACTCGCTGTCGGCAAAGGCCAGTTCGCTGGCCTCGCGCTGTGCGGCCAGGGCATGACGGTACTGAAGGTGGTCCATGGAGACGCCTCCTCCAAGGGTGCAATGCCGACAGTGTAGACATGATCCGCATCACACCCGAGCCACGAAGACCAAATAGGGCTGTTCCCTGCCGGGCCGGTTTCGTAAAATCCAGCCTCGTACCCGATTCGACAGGATAACGCTATGGGCAGGGCCTTTCAGAACCGCAAGGAATCCATGGCCAAGACGGCCGCCGCCAAGACCAAGGTGTACAGCAAGTACGGACGCGAGATCTACGTCTGCGCCAAGCAGGGCGGCACCGACCCCAACGGTAACCTGACGCTGCGCGGCCTGATGGAACGCGCCAAGAAGGACCAGGTACCCAGCCACGTGATCGAGAAGGCGCTGGACAAGGCCAGCGGCGTGGGCGGCGAAGATTACTCGCCGGCGCGCTACGAGGGCTTCGGCCCGGGCAACTGCATGGTCATCGTCGATTGTCTGACCGACAATCCCAACCGCACCTTCGGCGACGTGCGCGCCTGCTTCAACAAGGCCAAGAGCAAGCTCGGCACGCCGGGCAGCGTCAGCCACATGTTCGATCACTGCGCCATCCTCGCCTACGCCGGCGACGACGAGGAAGCGGCGCTGGAGGCCCTGATGGAAGCCGATGTCGACGTCACCGACATCGAGAACGAGGAAGGCCACATCACCGTCTTCGCCCCGCATACCGAGTACGCCAAGGCCAAGCAGGCGCTGATCGATGCCTTCGGTGAGCTGGAGTTCGAGACCGACGAGATCCAGTTCGTGCCGCAGACCACCACCGCCATCGCAGGCGACGACGTGGCCATGTTCGAGAAGCTGCTCGACGCGCTCAACGACCTGGACGACGTACAGAACGTGTTCCACAACGCCGAGATCGACGCCTAGGCATGAAAAAAGCCGCGCCACCCCTGGGGTGTAGCGCGGCAAGGCACTGTCTGCCTGACTGCTCTGCTGCGTAAAAGGGTGGAGCTTCAGCTCTCCTTGGCGGGCGGGGTACTTCCGCCCTTCTGCGCTTCGCCCTGACGGCTGGCCGAGCTGCCTTTCGCCGTCGAGCCCGCCTTGGCGAAACGCTCTTCGCTGGAAGGGTTCTCTACATAGCTGGCTGCGTTAGAGGAGTAGCTGGCTGCGTTCGAGGAGTGGCTTTCCCGGCTCTGGGACGCATCCTGCGCGTGTTCGCGGAGCTCCTCCTTCACCCGGTCCACGCCTTCGTGCAGCTTCTCCTGGGCCCGCTCGGCCTGCTCCTGACCGGCCTCTTCGGCACGCTGCACCGCCCGGTCGCGCATCTCGCCCAGGTGGCGGTTCTCTACCCGTGTCGGTGCGAACAGGCTGCCCAGCACCGCACCGACGGCCACGCCCAGCGCACCCGCCACCAGCGGATGCTCCTGCACGAAGTGGATGGTCTGGCTGCCAACCTCGCGTGTACGGTACGAGGCGGCGTCCATGGCCGCATGACGCTGCTCGTCGAGATGAGCGGCGCGCTCACGCATCTGGTCGTTCATATGATGCATGCGCTCCTTGACCCGGCCGCCAGCGTGCTCGGCGCGCTCACGCATGCTCTCGGCCATCTGCTGCGCCTTGCGTGTCATGCCGCTGCCGCTGTCATCGGCCACGGTGCCGTGCTGGGGTGTGGCCCCCAGCGCCGCCGGGTCGTGTCCCAGGGTGGTGGTGCCAGCCCCGCTGACGGTTTCGCGGCCGTCATATGATGCCATCGAAGCACTGGGCATCGAGGCACTGGGCAAGGTGGCACCCGGGTAGCCGCCCTGCTGCGGCAACGCCTCGTGGTGATGCGCGTGGGACTTGCGCTGGGCCAGCACCAGCCAGCCAAGGCCGATACCGGTCACCATCACCGGCAGAGGGGTCTCCTTGAGGCGGTGCCCCAGGCTCGTGATGATCCGCTCGGCTCCGCCACGACGGAGATAATCGTAGGTCATGTTCATAAGCTGCTCGGGAGAAAGTCTCGCTTCGAGTTGATGAAGAGTCTCATCCAGACGCGCCCGCGCCTGGTGGATCTCGCTCTCTATCTCGTCGGCACGGCGCCGACCCTCCTGGCTCATTTCAGCTCCTCCTTCACCGTCTCTTCATGCTGCTGAGCCAGCGCCTTGTCGCGCCGCAGACTGGCCAGCGTACGGGTCGGCATCAGGCTTTCGCGCTGGAGCTTCTTGCGCCCCGCCTGCAGCATGATGAGTCCGATCACCACCACGACCCCGCCCACGATGAGCGCAGAGAGCCACGGGGTGGTTTCAGGGGGGAGCACGGTATTGAGCCCGAACACCGCGGCGGCCAGCAGGACCAGAAAGCCGCATAGCAGTACCGCCCCGGCAATGGCGATGGATGCGATGGCACCCATGGCCTGATGGGTCTTCTCGCTCATCTC
The DNA here is from genome assembly GCF_021404355.1 of Halomonas sp. MCCC 1A11062. Classification (NCBI taxonomy): domain Bacteria; kingdom Pseudomonadati; phylum Pseudomonadota; class Gammaproteobacteria; order Oceanospirillales; family Halomonadaceae; genus Halomonas; species Halomonas sp. MCCC 1A11062. Next base: position 20,085 of record NZ_JABFTW010000025.1, on the reverse strand, counting down.
CACCTTGGCCAGCTCGGATTCCTTGCGCACGAGCGCAGTCACTTCCCGCGCCAGGCTGGAGAAGAGAACGCCGATCGAGGATTCCTCCGTCCGTACCCTGTTTTTTGCACCAATGGGGTTTTCCACATCCATGAGGTGTCGCCTCCCTTGTTCACTCGGCTGAAGTGAGGGCTGTCCCGAGGGCTAGTGGTTGCGCATGTCGTCCTGGCTGGAGCTACGCAGAAAGCGGGAAAGCATGAAGCCGGCTGCGACCGCACCGCCCAGAAACAGGGCGGGGTGTTGACGGCCGTAATCGCGGGTCTGCTCCAGCAGGGTCGTCAGGTCGCGCTCGCGCAGGTTGCGGGTAAAGGCGTCGGAGCGCTTGGCCAGCTCGCTGACACAGCCCGAAAAATAGGGTTGCTCCTGGCGCTCGAACTCGTCGGCCATCTTGTGCAGTACGGTCGTGAATCTCTCCGCCTGATCGACTGCCGCGGCTTTCTGGCGGTCAAGCAGACTCTCCGCCTGCTGCTGGGCAGCTTCGCGCAGCTCATCGCCTACTTCCGCTGCCTGCTGACGAATCTCCTCACGGTCAATGCCGGACTGGCCGCTTCCATTGCCCACACTTGCATTGCCCACGCTTGCCTCCGAGCTTGCGCGGCCGTCCGAACTCGCACGGCTATGGGTATCGCTCATTCGCCACCTCCCTGTTTTGTCAGATATGACCAGCCCGCGAATCGGGCTTTGAGCCAACAATCCGGTGCAGGCTCATTGCTTGGCTGACACTCGAAAAATAGTACCCGTGGAAAGCCTGTCAATTCGCACCTTCGGGCGCTGCGACAAGCCACTTACCTGGCGCAATCGCACGACAAGAAGCGTTACTTTTCATGACGTTGTTTTAATGTCACCACAGCATACAGGATCACCTATCACGCTGTTTTCATTAACTTTAAATCAGAGCGGTGAGTCAGCGTGACAGGTCGGTATAACGCTCGAGAAAAGCATCGATACCTGCAGAATATTCCGGCTCACTGTCGACGAAGCCGGTGTTGTGGCCACCGCGAATGGTGAGCAGTTCCCTGGGCTCGTTGGCCGCCCGATAAACCGCTTCACCCTCGGAGAAAGGGATGATTTCGTCGTCGCGGCTGTGGATGACCAGCAGCGGCGACTCGATACGGGTGACATAACGCTCGGTGGGATAATCCAGCGTTGCCAGCCAGCGTACCGGCAGGAAGGGATAGAGCTGCTGGCCCAGTGCCGGCACCGAGCGAAACGGCGACTCGAGAATCACCGCTGCCGGCTGCCCCTGCGGCGCCAGCGAGGCCGCCAGTTCGGCCGCCACCGCCGCTCCCAGCGAGCGGCCGAACAGCACGATCTCGTCGGCAGTTGCCCCCTGCTGCTCGGTCAGCCAGCGCCAGCCGGCCCTGGCATCCTGCGCCGTGCCCTCTTCGGATGGGCGTCCTTCGCTACGGCCGTAGCCGCGATAGTCGAGAATCAGCACCGACAGACCCAGGCGGTGGAACTGCTGGATCGAGTCGAGACGATGCGAGATGTTACCGGCGTTGCCGTGGAAGAACAGCAGCTTGCCGCGAGCATCTTCGACGGGTATCCACCAGGCATCCAGCAGCAGGCCATCGGCGGTCTGCAGCTCGACCTGCTCCCACCCCAGCCCGCGCTCGGCCGGCGTGGCGACATGCTCGCGCCCCACGTGTGGCAGGTAGAGCAGGCGCTCCTGAAAGAACCAGGCCAACAGCACCACGAGGCCATAGATGCCAACCAGGGTAGAGGCCACGCGCAGCATATCGACCCTCACTCCCGGCCGCTGAACGTCTGGTAGGCCTCCCACACATCGTCCACGCTGGCTTCGAAGAAACGCTTGCCGTGTTCGACGCTGGCCAGGCTCGGGTCCGAGCCCATGCGGCCGTCGGGAAAGCGGCGGCGGAATTCGTCAGCGTCGCACTGGGCGCTGCCGCGAGGGGCGATACGTGGCGACATCTCCACCTGCTTCACCGCTTCAGGACGAGCGAACCAGGAGAGCGCGACCTCCGAAGCGGTGGCATGGGTGCCCTCCGCATCACCGTAGAGCGCCTCGGCCAGTTCCCGCACGCGCGGTCCGATGAACCAGTTGCAGGTGGTGAGATGCAGCTCGTTGCCTTGTGCCTGCTGCAAGCTCCGTTCGGCATAGATCTCGGCGAAGGCCGCACTCATGGTGGCGATGTTGCCGCCGTGGCCGTTGAGGAAGAAGACGTGGGTGAAGCCATGCCGCGACAACGACTGCACGGTGTCACGCAACACGGCGATCAGCGTGCTGGGGCGCAGGCTGATGGTGCCCGGAAAGGCCAGGTGATGCTGGGCCATGCCCAGGTTCTGGGTCGGCGCGACTAGCACGCCGTGACGCTCGCCGACCTCCCAGGCGACAGTTTCCGGGCAGATGGCGTCGGTCCCCACCAGACCGTTGGGGCCATGCTGTTCGGTGGAGCCGATCGGCACGATGATGCCGGTTTCGCGTGCCAGGTAGGCCTCGACCTCCTGCCAGGTAGCGTGCTGAAGTCGCATGTATGCCTCCTTGGCCTCAGCCTTGTCCCTGTTGACGATCGCAGCCCATCTTGCCCGCCTTGGCCCAGTTCTCGCTATCCACTTCGTTGTAGAAGACCTGAACGCTCTCCTCCGCAACGCCATAGACCTCGACGAACGCCTGGGTGATGCGCTCGGCCAGTTCGCGTTTCTGGGTCAGGTCGCGGGGAAATTGCTGAATGGTGACGATAGGCATGGCGGCTCCTTTCAAGGCTGGCTCGGGAAACGAGATGTCATCGTCGGTCGAAAGCGGCTTTACCGCAACTCGCCTTTGCCTCGCCGCTGCCCGGCTAGCCCCAGGACGCTTACGCCATCGGGTCGCTGTACTCCATGCGTGACCACAGACTTCCCTGCAGCAGGTCGCAGCCCTGCTCACGCAGGAAATCCACCTGCTGGCGCGAGCTGACCCCGCTCGCCGCCACGCGGATCCCCAGCTCGTGGGCCATACCGATGACCGAGCGAATGATCGCCTGATGGCGCGGATTGTCGAGGCAGTCGTTGATGAACAGTGAATCTAGTTTGAGCGTATCGAGGGGAAACAGGCCGAGATGACCGAGAATGGAATGACCGCTGCCGAAGCCGTCGATGGCAAGGCGGACGCCCATGGTCTGAAGCTTTCCGAGCACCCTGCTGGCGTGGTGGGGGTCGCGCATCAAACCGCCCTCGGTCAGCTCGATCTCGAGCAGCCCTGGGGGCAGGCAGCTCTCGGCCAAAGCCTGTTCGACACGCTCGATCAGCCCTTCGTCCGTCATGCCTTCGGCCGGCACGCCAACCAATACCCGGAGGCCAGAGCCGGCTTCGTACCAGGAGCGGGCATGCAGGCAGGCGTGCTTCAGCACCCAATGACAGATGTCGGTCAGTTGGCCATTGTCGCGGGCTGCCGGTGTCCATTTGGACAGCTCCAACACGCCGAAGCGCGGTGAATTCCATCGCGGCTGGGCCGAGATCGCCACGACCTGGCCGCTACGCGCACAGATCAAGGGTCGGTAGACCAACGCCATTTCTCCCCGCTCCAGGGCATGGCGAAGGTCACAGCGCAGTTGTACACGGTCAGTGTCGTCTTCGAGCAGACTCGGCGAGAAGACACAGTACTGCGAAGCGCCCCGGGTCTGCGCCTTGCGCCTGGCCAGGTTGGCGTGGCGCATCAGCTCGGTGACGGTAACGCCGTGGTCGGGATAGAGGGCAAGGCCGATGCAACAGCTCGAGAAAAGCACCTGGCCGGAAACCTCGAGCGGCCGACGGATATGTTCCAGCAGCCTCTCCACCAGCGGTATCACGTCATCCAGACTCGCGATCCCCGGCAGCTCGATCATCAGCTCATCGCTGTCCATCCGGCTCACGCTGCCGCGGCTGTCGACGGTCTCGACGATGCGCTGCGCCATGAGTCGCAGGCAGGCATCGCCCACGGGACGCCCCAGCGAGTGGTTGATCTCCTTCAGGTGATCGACATCGACATGCAATACGGCTACGCCGGCTTCCCGCTCAGCGGCCTGAACCAGCGCCGCGGCGAGTTGGCGCTCGGCGCAGCGGCGAGTGACCAGGCCGGTGACGTCGTCGTGACAAACCTGACTGGCCGCCCCCTGGGACCGGCCATGAAAAACGAGCTGGCGCATGCAACTCCTTCCTTGCAGCATACGACGGGGTTACCCGTCACGTTTCCAACGGTGGTCCCTTGAGGAAACACTGCACAAAATGCCTGCGCGAACGAACCACTGCGTTGCGCGGTGCTCGGAATCCTCACCTATACCTCATAGGCTCCGGTTCCTGTGCTCCGTGCGCCTTGTGCTTCATCTCGCTCGTCGATTTGTTCAGCGCTTCCTTAATACCGACTTCACTCACGCCAGGTCGCTATCTTATTCTTCTTGAGGGTTCAGATATCATGCCCGCCACGACCAGTCAAAGGAGTTTTGCAACTTCAAGTATCCGTATTTTAGTTATTAACGCTTCAATCCTAGTTGCTGACACGATTTACCGGACAAGTGGCGAGATTAGCGAACGCCGTATTCGAATACTGACGGCAGAAACATGTAACAGGTTGAAACGGAAGGATTCTCAAACACCGACTAAATTCTGTGATAAGCGTGCCATTGGATCGGACCGCTTGAATTGACGTTACGGTCGGCGAAAAGGAGCAAGCCCATGCCAGCCAAATCACAGGCGCAGCAAATGGCTGCCGGTGCAGCACTTGCCGCCAAGCGCGGAGAGAAGAAAGTGAGTGAACTCGAAGGCGCATCGAAACAGATGTACGAGTCCATGGACGAGGCGGAACTCGAGAAAATGGCTTCTACCAGCCAGAAGAACAAGCCCAGCCACAACCGCAAGTCCTGAGTAGAGAAGCGCCTGCATTGACCCTTACCGGCACGCACCGACTAGGCTTGAGGTAGCCAATTCGAGCGAAAACCGTGCCAGGGAGAGAAGGTCATGCAGGAACGCAACGTCGAGATCGCCATCATCGGGGCCGGCACCGCTGGCCTGAGCGCGTGGCAAGCGGCCCGGCAGTATCACGACGAGGTGGTGCTGATCGAAGGCGGTGAGCCCGGCACCACCTGTGCCCGAGTGGGCTGCATGCCTTCGAAGCTGCTCATCGCGGCGGCGGAGAGCGCGCATCAAGCTGGGAATGCCGCTGGCTTCGGCATCCGGGTCGGCAGCATCGACATCGACGACCGGGCCGTCATGGCACGAGTCAGAGACGAGCGCGACGCCTTCGTCGACAGCGTGCTCGACTCCATGCGTCGGATCGAACCCGCCAACCTGCTCGTGGGGAACGCCCGCTTCGAGGATGCCAACACGCTGCGTGTGGGCAATGACCTGCGCGTGCGGGCACGCACCATCGTCATCGCGACCGGCTCGCGCCCCCATGCCCCTGGCGTCTTCGAACCAGCCGGCGACCGCCTGATCGATAGCGATGCAGTATTCGAATGGCAAACGCTGCCTGAGTCGCTCGCCGTGTTCGGCGCCGGCATCGTCGGCCTGGAGCTGGGTCAGGCGCTGAGCCGCCTGGGCGTGCGCCTGCGCTTATTCGGCAAGAGCGGCTCACTCGGACCGTTCCAGGATCCGGCAATCCGCGACTACGCCGAGCGAATCTTCAATGAGGAGTTCTATCTCGATCCGGCAGCCGACGTCGACACCATCGAGCGCGACGGTGAGCAGGTGGTAGTTACCTTTCGCGAGCGCGGCAGCGACCGACACCTGACCGAGCGCTTCGACTATCTGCTGGCAGCCACCGGGCGACGCCCCAACCTCGACAACCTGGCGCTGGAAAACGCCGGTCTGGCGTTGAACGGCGAAGGCGTGCCCCTCTACAACCGCTTCACCATGCAGTGCCAGCGCGCCGACGGCGAGGCCAGCCATGTGTTCATTGCCGGCGACGCCAGCCAGGAACTACCGCTGCTGCACGAGGCCAATCAGCAGGGGCGCATTGCCGGCCACAATGCCGGACGTTATCCCGAGCGTCGCGCAGGCCGGCGCAGCACTGCACTGTCGATCGCCTTCACCGATCCCCAGATGGCCACGGTGGGCCTGAGTCGCGACGAGGCGCGGCAGCGCTTCGGCTGTGACGGCATCGCCGAGGGCGGCGCCTCCTTCGAGGACCAGGGGCGAGCCGTGGTGATGCGCCAGAACCGCGGCATGATGCGCCTGTACGCCGAGCACGGCTCGGGGCAGTTCCTCGGCGCCGAGCTGTTCGGCCCACGCGTGGAACATCTCGCCCATCTGCTTGCCTGGGCGCTGGAGCAGAAGATGGGGGTAGAGCGCATGCTCGAAATGCCGTATTACCATCCGGTGCTGGAGGAGGGATTGCGCAGTGCGCTACGTGATCTCAACAGAGCGCTGTTGCAGGGGCCGGAGATGGGGGAGCGGTGTCTGGAGTACGGACCAGGTGGCTAACAAATGGCTGCACGGGCGAGTTCGTCGGCACGACCTGTCATATCCGCAAGTCCGGGTTATGCTGATAAAAGAACTGGGTTACGACGCAGGAGAGCCCAATGGCCGACATCGCACCACGCCTGACCGCCTTGAAGAGAGGCATCGAACGCTTGGCCGAGCTGGCCGCTCCCGCGCAGGCGGAAGAGGCTCAGCGCCTGGCGCAAACCCTGTACGCGGAGCTCGACGGCTTGCGCGATGCGGGCGCTCCGTCAGCGGAACAGGCACCGGATGACCTGCCCCGCCGCCTGCGGTACGAGGAGATCCGCTGCCCGGTCTGCTCGCTGCGCTCCTTTACCTACCAGAAAGGCACGCTGCGCCACTCGGCGGATACTCGCAGCGGCTTCGAAGCGCTCTTCCACTGCCTCAGCTGCGGTCACGAGGCCTGGCACGAGGCGCAGTGAGCCAACGGCTTCACTCCTGGAACTCCGCCAGCGCCCGTTCACAGCCCATTCCGACCTGCTCGCCACCGCCGGGGTCGACCCATGGCAGGATCGCCAGGGGCGGCGCGACGATGGCGCCCAGCAGTGAGAGCGCACCACGGGCAATCAGCTCCTGGGTGATCACGTTCACTTCGGGGTCGCGCAACGACCCCTGCAGCTCTACCGGTGAGTTTCCGGTGAACAGAGTCGGGTCGATGTTGTGCCCCTGAAAGGCCAGATCCATGCGCTCCGTCTCCAGGTTGATGGCGCCCGCCCCCTCGAAGTGAGCGATCTCGGTGGCCATGAAGAATTCGTCCAGGTCGGCCAGGCCGTGCTCGGCGACGAAGCGCACGTAGGTGCATTCGAGCTGCACCTGATCTTCACCCGTTAGCGCCGCCACCAGCGCGTTGGCCACGTTGAGCGGCAGCAGCTCGGCGGCAATAATGTCGAGCCAGCCCTGGGCCATGGCCAGCTCGAGTTCGCCGTCGAGCCCGGCCATGGCCTCATGCATGGAGCGTCCACGATAGCGGAAATCGCCGCGTCCGCCGATCACGCCCAGGGTGTCGCGGGCCACCTCGGGCAAGCCCGCCTCATCCAGCAGGACACTGAGGTTGACCCCATCCATCGCCAGCTGCAGATTCCCCTCGATGGCGGCCTGGCGAGCATCCATCACCCAGGATGCTCTGACCTGCCCGCCACCGAGGCCGACTTGCAGCGGCTCCACAGTCATCACGCCCTGCTCCAGCTCCAGGGATAGCGCCAGCTGCTCGAACGGTATGTGCTCCGCCTGAACGTCGACCGCTTCGTAGGCGAGCACGATATCGGTGTTGCGCAGCGCTTCGAGATCCCACTCGCGGTCGGGAAACACCATCTCGGCGCGCTCTTCTTGTGCCGCCCACTGTTCCTGCTCGGGTGAGGCGGTTTCCCCCGGCCCCGTTTCCGGCGAGATACCCAGCATCGGCAGCAGATCGTCCGCCTCCAGCCGCTGGGAAACCAGCGTGGCCCACAGTTGAGGGCGCTCACCGAAGCGCAGGCGTACGTCACCGCTCACGTCGCTGTCGCCGAAGCCGCCCTCGAGCCCATCGATATTGAGCAGATCGTCCTGATAACGCACGTAGCCGGACACCCGATAAGGCGGCAGCTCCGGCAGGTTGATCCCCGTGAGGTCGGTGAGCTCTGCCGGGCTTGGCCCTTCCAGCCGGGCACTGCCCTCTATCGACTCCAGTGCGAAGGGCTGTACCGCACTGCCATCGATCCACAGCCGGGTGTCGCCGCTGGCCAGCTCACCGGAGACGGGGTAGGGCGTACCGGGGTCGGTGAGATCCAGCAGCGGCCCGATCAGCAGGTCGAAGGCGAACGGCTCCTGTTCGTAGCTGCCTTCGCCGACCAGATGCACCCGATGCCCCTCGACCCCTTCCGTGCGGGTATCGGCGCGGAATGAGAGCACCAGCCCCCAATGCGGAGCATGGTAATCCAGCGCGGTGTTCTCGAGCAGCAGCCCGCCATCGACGATTCGGGTGTTGAGATCACCCTCGAGCATGCCCACCTCGCCGATACCGAACGGCGCAAGCGCCGCGGTCAGATCGATTTGCTCCAACTGAGCCTTTAGATCCGCGACCAGACGCTGCTCCTCGACCTCGAGCCAACCCTGCACGTTGAGCGAGCGCGGCTGTTCGTCGCCTAGCTGCTGCAGTGCCTGCAGCCGGGTAATGGTAAGCCGCCCGTCTTCCAACGCCGCCTCGGCGGCCAGATCGTGCAGGGTCTGGCCGGCGTAGTGAAGCTGCCCGAGAGCCAAATCGAGTTCGGCGTCGAATTCGTCCAGCCCCGCCAGCGCGCGAGCGAGGCCTTGATCCCACTCTCCCTCTGCTGGCGGCCCCTCTGCTGGCGGCGCTGCCTCTCGAGGCGCCTCCTCTGGAGGAGGCTGCTCGAACAGACCCCAGCGATCCAGATCGAGCGCATCGCCTTCCAGCTCGACCATCAGCCATGGCGTCTCGCGCCCCAGGTCGAATGCCAAGCTACCCTCCAAACGACTCTCGGCGATGTTCGCTTCCAGGCCTTCGACCCCGCCGCGCAACGCCTCTACGTCGAGATACAGCAGACCCTCGAAGTCCAGAGGGTCCTCCTGCAGCCGGCCTTCGCCACGCATCCTGAGGCGCTGCCCCTCGCCGGGCTCGTCGGGCGCCTCGAAGATCGCTTCCAGATCGATCTGCTGAGCCGTGTCCCGGTAATGCAGCCGCGCTCGCTCTATCAGCGCGGCCTCGGCATCGTCCTCCGCTTGCACGCGGCCTTGCAGTGCCAGCCGCCGTTCGTTGCCATCATCCAGCGGCTCTCTCGCCTGCATCCGCTCGATGGCGAGCCGACCATCCCGCAGCGCAGCCTCGAAAGCGACATCATGAAAAGCCCGTTCGCCGATCTGCAGTCGGCCGATGGTCAAGTCGGCCTCGGCCTCGAAGGTGTGCAGTATCTCCAGTCGCTGGGCAAGCGGAGGGTCCTGCTCTGCCGTTTCACGCTCGAGGGGCGCTGCGCCATCCGTCAATGCCTCGGTCCAGCGGTTCAGATCGAGCGTGTCGGCTTCCAGATCGGCCATCAGACGCGGCACGTCACGTCCCAGATCCAGCGCTAGGGCACCGCGCAGACGGCTGTCGCCGAGGCGGCCCTGGAAGGCTTCGAGGCTGCCGCGGCGCTCCTCTAGCTCGAGATGCAGCAAGCCCTGGAAAATGGCCATCTCACCCTGAACATGGCCTTCACCGCGAACGTCCACGCTCAATTCCTCGAAGCTCTCACCGGGCGTATCGAACGCAACATCGAGAGCGATCCGCTGGCCCTGATCGCGATAGACCAAGCGGCCCTGGTCGATGCTGAACGCCTCGGGCCAGAGCGCGATCTCCTGCTCCTCGGTCGGCTCCTCTTCCATCAGGTCGTCGATGTTGGTGGTGCCGTCTTCGCGACGTAACAGCCGTACCTCGGGCCGCACCACGGCGACTCGCTCCAGTACGATTTCACCGCCCAGCAGGGCACCCACGTCGAGGGTTACCGACAGCTCATCGAGGCTTGCCATTGGCCCCTCGGCCCAAGGCGCATTGGCAACGCGCACGTCATCGAGCCGCAGGGTCAGCGGTAGCCCCCAGTCGATGCCATGGCCACCGATTTCCACATCGCGCCCCAGCTGTTCACTGGCCTGACTCTCCAGCCAGCCACGAAACCAGGCGGATTCGAGATATAGGACTGCCCCCACCAGCACCAGCAGCACAGCCCCCGTCGTGATGACGACACGCCGAGCTAACTTGTTCACGTTTCCATCCATGAAGTGTGAAATTGGCCGATACCCTAACCATGGACAGAGAGAGGCCATTGGTCCAATGCGCATCTCAGCCTGGAATGACACGAGGCCTTTCCGGCTTACACACTCGCTTACCTGTCCCAATCGCCCATAGCTTCTATGCTGAAGGTACGGGCGTCCCGACCGTCACGGACGGAAACAGGGAGAAACAGCGGGATGTTCCCAGCCGGAACGGGAGGTTCTCATGAAAATCTACAAGCCGGAGTGGCACTGCAACTTCACCGTGAACGAAGCCCCTGGCGCGGCCTCGAGCTGGCGCGAGCGACTCGCTTGGCGCCTACGGCGCTGGGCCGACAGGTTCGACGGCAAGGGCCGTACGGTGACGATCGAATGCCATATCGAACCTGAGGTGACGGCCGAGGAGATCGACACCTGCCTGGTCAAGGGCTTCGAAGTCACACACTCTCTGCTCAATCAGCTGGCCCAGCAGGCAGCCTGCGAGAACATCATGCGCGATGCCAAGGCCGAGCTGTTCGATGGAGCGCGACAGCAACGCTGAGACGCCCAACGCATGACCCGGCCTCGATAGCCAGGAGCGCGGGATCGCTCCTGTCTCTCGTGAGCCCCCACCCCCACCTTGACCAGCCACTTCGAGCGCTCACTCAAGTTTTCACCTGTGCCGCCGATAGCTAATTAGCGTGCCGAGCAGCTGTTTCGCTATGAAGACGGGGTGCGATTCGTATAGCATGCAAGCGTAGCGAATCGGCACAGCTCGTGAAAGACGAGTACAAGTTTGTTATGCTCGTAGCGTAGTTTTGGTCAAAGAAGCGGAGCGAACATCACGATCGATCATTCCTAATCAAGCCAGCACAGGAGGTACTCATGCGAGTCTACAAACCTGAATGGCGGTGCACGTTCAGCGTCAATGAAGGAGCAGAGGAAACAACGGGCTGGCGTGAGCGCCTTGCCTGGCTCATTCGCCACATGGCAGACAAGCTGGATGGTAACGGTAGAACGATCAAGATCGAATATGAAGTCACTCCCGCAGTAAGCCGCGAAGACGTGGATACCTGCCTGGGCAAGGGGTTCGCGGTGACCCAGAGCCTGCTCACTCAGCTCGCCCACCAGGCCGCATGCGAGAACGTCATGCGTGAGGCCAAAGCCGAGCTGTTCGAGGAAAACGTCCAGCGCTGACCCCCGCGAAGCAGCCAACTCACCCCATTCGGCTAGTCCGGATGGGGTGCTTTGCTTTATGGAGTAGCGCTTGTTTTCGGCACGAAACAGATTCGGTTACAATATTAATGCTGCGATGCAGCAAAAAGCATCTATGCTGTGAGGGTGGGAAGCCATAGGGAGGACAGCCTCATGCAGCACACCACCCACTCCCCCGCCACTTACGACGCCGAAGTCCTGCGTGCCTGGGCCGAGCAGGCCATCAATTGGAAACTCGCCTGCGAAGCCATCTCATGCTATTTAGAAGGCCGCCTTTGCGAAGGACCGACGAGTGAGTATGAAAGAGAATCTGACTAAATAATTTCTTAAAAACCGCCCCAATTTCTCATGAGATGCTAAAAACTAGCGTCTCATGTTTTTCTATGCACAAACGCTACTTAGAAAGACTTTTTCCTATATTTTCTTCACACGGATGAGAGCCATCAGCGTCGCTGCCATTCTCGTCGCTCTGCTCTTGGCGGGTGGCTTGGGCTGGTGGATCACGCGCTCGATCGATCGCCCCCTGAAGCGAATGATGGGCTACTTCGCACGCATGGCAGAGGGCAAACTCGACAACGTGATAAGCGTCGACTCACATGACGAAATCGGCCAAACGCTGCAAATGCTGGAAAAGATGCAGAACCAACTCCGTCAACTCATCCTTTCGATATAGCTATCGGCTGACAGCATCGCAACGGGGGCAAGCCAGATCGCTGCAGGTAACACCGACCTGTCGCAGCGCACCGAAGAACAGGCCTCCAGCTTACAGGAGACCACCACCAGCATGGAGCAGGTCGCCAATTCCGTGAAAGACAACACCTCTCACACTGCCAAGGCCAACGAATTGACCCAATCCACCAGCACTGCCGCCACCACGGGCGGCGAAAAGACACGCTTGGCAAGCTGGCCAAGCGCTCCGCCGATGCCACCAAGGAGATACAGCAGCTGATCGGCTTGAATGCTGGTATCGTTCAGGAAGATAGCCGCTGCCGGCGCGGCAATGCAAGAGATCCTCGAACGGGTACAGAAGGTCTCGGGAGGAAATATGCTCGAAAGGCGACATCACGTGACCACGTACGTCACGGGGCTTGCCGGGCTAGTAGCCATGAGCCTTGCCTCGTGCCGCGCTTTTCCGCGTCATTCTCATGATCAGTACGGTATCGGACTCATCGTCTCTGGCGGTCATCGCTCCTGGAGCGGTATCGGCCGGGTCGATGCGCTGGCTGGCGACGTCATCACGGTGAATCCGGGCGAAATGCATGACGGCGCGCCCATCGACGGCACATGCCGGGGCTGGCACATGCTCTACTTCGATCCGGCTCTGGTTCACCAAGCGGTGGGTGACACCCTGACAGGTGCCGAGCTGACGCAACCTGCGCTCAATGACCCCCTGCTGCGACGGCTCATGAATGAGCTGTTCGATCAGCTCACAGTCACTCCAGAAGAGACGCTGGCCTTGGAGGAGCAAAGCTGCAAACTGCTTGGCGCCGCCTTTTCCCGCCATGGCTCTCGTACCCTCAGCCACGAGTCGCGCATTCCCGGCGCTATCGCCAAGGTGCGCCAGCGCCTCGACGATACCCCACAGCTGTCTGTCAGTCTTGGTGAACTGGCCGATATGGCCGGCCTGAGCCGTTACCAGTTGCTGCGCAGTTTCTCTCGCGCTCTGGGCATCACCCCGCATGCCTACCTGGTGCAACGCCGCGTGCAGATCGCCAGGTACCTGATCGCTGGCGGCCACTCCCTAAGCCAGGCAGCCCTAGCTGCGGGCTTTGCTGACCAGAGTCACATGAGCCGAGCCTTCAATCGCCAGCTCGGTCTCCCCCCGGGCCGTTACCGACGCGCCATGCAGCCGTCCTGAGCTGCAATTTCGTTCAAGATTGCCAGGGTCTTTCAGCGTCACGATGACGAGGATTCGTCATCGGAGCCTGCCCCATGAACCCGGAATTTCTCCTGACCTCGCTCGTCGTCGTCGCCTCTCCCGGCACCGGCGTGCTCTACACTCTCTCCACGGGTCTGACCCACGGCGCACGTGCCGGCACCATCGCCGCCTTCGGCTGCACGCTCGGGATAGTGCCGCATATCGCCGCCGCCATTACGGGGCTGGCCTCGCTGCTGCACACCAGCGCGACAGCCTTCCAAGCGCTCAAGCTGCTGGGCATCGCCTACCTGTTATATATCGCCTGGAGCGTACTGAGAGCCGAGGATGAGCCGCTTCCAGTGACAGCTCTGCCCACCTTGCCGGCCAGAAAATTGATCGGCACCGGCGTGCTGCTAAACCTGCTCAATCCCAAGCTCACGCTGTTCTTTCTTGCCTTCCTGCCCCAGTTCGTCGTTGCCGACGAGGCGGCTCTGACCCAGATGCTCGAACTCAGCGTGCTGTTCATGCTGATGACATTTGCCGTCTTTACGCTGTATGGCGCCAGTGCCGCCGCCGCACGCCGGCAGGTCATCGCACGGCCGAGCGTGCTCATCTGGCTACGGCGGGGCTTCGCCGCAGGCTTTCTCGCGCTGGCGGTGCGCCTGGCCCTCACCGAGCGCTAGAAGATGCCGTTGCAGCTGGCTACGCTCAAGTCTGGTCGCGGCAACAGCCGTGGCCCACGCCAACAAGGAAGATAGCGAGATACGTCATGCACAAGACACTCCCCACCCTGGCCTGCCTGGGCCTGCTGGCCGCCGCCCCGGCGTTGGCCCAGAACACTGACGAGAACGTTCCCGCATGGAGCGATGCACTACTGGAAGCCGCCAGTCAGGTGACGCTCGGCCCACGGCCGCTGTTCCTGGTCAACGACATGAGCGAGGAGACCGAACGCGAGCGCGAGCTCAAGGCCGAACTGCTGGAGTGCGCCGCACAGCACACCGACTGGCAGCCGGACGACCTGGTCATTTCCCATCGCGGCGCACCGCTGCAGTTTCCCGAGCACACGCTCGAATCCTACCTGGCCGGCGTTCAGGGCGGTGCCGGTATCGTGGAGTGCGACGTGACCTTTACCGGCGACAACGAACTCGTATGCCGCCATGCCCAATGCGACCTGCACTACACCACCAACATCGTCGAGACGAAGCTGGCCGAGAAGTGCAGCGTTCCGCCTGAGATCGACCCCGACAGCGGCGAACTGACCAATGCCGCCGAGATTCGCTGCTGTACCAGCGACATTACCCTGGCCGAGTTCCGCACGCTGCGTGGCACCATGGAAGGCGCCAATCGGGAAGCGCGTAGTATCGAGGAGTATCTGGCTGGCACGCCCGCCTGGCGTACCGATCTCTACGCCACGCGTGGCACCCTGATGAGCCACGCCGACACCGTCGCGCTGTTCAAGGATCTGGGAGTGAAGATGACCCCGGAACTCAAGGAGCCCGAGGTGGAGATGCCCTTCAACGGCATGAGTCAGGAAGACTACGCCCAGAAGCTGATCGACGAATACAAGATGGCGGACGTACCGCCAAGCGATGTCTTCGCCCAGTCCTTCAATCTGGATGACGTGCTCTACTGGATCGAGCACGAACCCGAGTTCGGCGAGCAGGCGGTCTACCTCGACGGTCGCTATGGCGATGAAGGCTTCGACCATACCGATCCCGAGACCTGGTCGCCGAGCATGGAGGAGCTGGCCGAACGGGGCGTGCGCATTCTGGCGCCGCCGACCTGGATGCTATTGGCGGCCAACCCGGAGTTCACCGAGAACGAGAGCAGAATCGTGCCCTCAACGTATGCCGAGCGAGCCCAGGAGGCGGGGCTGCAGCTGATCACCTGGACGCTGGAACGCTCCGGTCCGCTGGCGGAAGGTGGGCAGTGGTATCACCAGACCACGGAAGAGGTCATCCGGCGCGAAGGCGACAAACTGATCACCCTCGACACCTTGGTGCAGGACGTCGGTATTATCGGCATCTTCACCGACTGGCCCGCCACCGTGAGCTTCTATGCCAATTGCATTCAGCGAGATTGAACGAGTGGAAACGCCGGCGGCAGAGCCGTCGGCGTTGTCATGCCGGGCGGGCCTCAAAGCGGCTGCGTGGCAGCACGCGTGAAATGCAGTGACAGCACGCGCCACTGACCGTCCAGCTTCTGCCACAGCTCGCTGAAAAAGAGGTTCGGGCGAGCTCGCGCATCTCCCACGACTCGCCCTTGTCCGTAGATGGACACCAGTTCGCCGAACGGCATCAACTTGACGATGTCATCCTCGGCCCGACTACCGCGGGCGAACCACTTGCCACCCGCCACCGCCTCGGCAATGCTGCCGAGCTGATCCAGCTTACCCAGCAGCCCCACCTCATTGATCAGCACGAAATCGTCGCTCTCGATATGATCCAGCAGACCGACGTTGCCATCAATGTAAGCGGCGTACCACTGGCGACGGGTCTCCAGCAGCTGTATCTCTTGCACCCTGTCCTCCATGAGCCAGCCTCTTGGACCGGCAAAGGCCCGCCGCAAGCACGGCGGACTTAGACAAAGGATTCATGATAGTGCAGTGGCCAGGGAGCGGTATCAGACATTGACGCAGCAGCGTGTAAGCCAATGCTTACACGCTCGACAAAGCCCGGTGCGCATTTCAAACCAGGGCCCCACGAATCCGATCGGCATTCTCGGCCAGCTCTTCGGAGCTTGCCTGGGGCAGTCCTTCGACCCGGATATCCTGCATGGCATCGATAGGCACCAAATGCAGGTGCACATGGGGCACTTCGAGGCCGACGATCATCATGCCCACCCGCTCGCAGGGAAAGGCTCGTTTCAGCGCCTTGGCCAGCTTCTGCGAAACCGTCATGAGATGGGCGCTCAAGTCTATCGGCATGTCATCCCAGTGGTCGATCTCCTCGCGCGGAATGACCAGCAGATGACCTGGCTTCATGGGGTTGAGGGTCATGATCGCTACACAGCGCTCATCGGACCAGACGAACTCAGCCGGCAATTCACCTCGAATGATGCGGGAAAAGACACTCGCCATTTCGCTACTCCCTGTTCGAAAACCTCAAGATGCCATAACCTTGAGATCCCGTCTCCTGCGTATGGAGCCGATATCTCTTTGCATTGCGCTTCCAGCGACCGCCCTCGCCCCCACGAGCCGTCAACCCTCAGGTGACGCTTGACGATCCAGCTACA
Source organism: Halomonas sp. MCCC 1A11062 (assembly GCF_021404355.1). NCBI lineage: Bacteria > Pseudomonadati > Pseudomonadota > Gammaproteobacteria > Oceanospirillales > Halomonadaceae > Halomonas > Halomonas sp. MCCC 1A11062. The sequence goes on along the minus strand of NZ_JABFTW010000025.1, from coordinate 3,608 downwards.
CCGGCCCAACCGTCTCCAAAAAGAGACATTTAAATAGCTGTTTTTATTGCTTTTTCATGACATCGCTCAGTTTGTGTCGCCATATACCTACACTTCGGCGCAAAAGTCGACTCATAAAGCCGAACCTTCCCGTATTCCGCCTTCCAGAAAAAACCATAACCCATTGTTTATAGATGAATAATAAGAATTATGGCACTATTTTCGCTATTATACCGACAGAGCGATACTGCGGCCCGAATGGCAATCCAGGCCACGTATCCGGAGGCTCCTTGCCAAGGCATGGCAGGATGCGGGAAGGAATCCGCCGAGTCTCTTATGGTTTCCACCGGTCGAAGGCACGCTTTGCGATTGAGTTAGCACTATCCTTTAGTTCCCTGCGTACTTGGGCCGCTCTGCGGCCCTTTTTTTTCGCAGCGAAGCAGTAACGGAGCCCTGTTCACAGATACCTTCATCAGCAGTCAGGGATGAGACGAACATGCGCATGAAGCCACAGTCTCCGCTGATCAATACCCCCAGCCTAGCCGGCCTGGCCTTGGCGGTTGCTCTGCTGTTCGATGCCGCACTCTCCATCCAAGGCCTGGTGCCGGACCAAGCCAGCCTCTTCCCCGCACTTGCCCACTTCCTCGACACCCAGATCGCCGAGAGACTCCACGCCGGTACGGCACTCATTGCCTTCACCAGCGGCATGGTGCTGGCGGTATCGCTGATCCTGATCCCCATGCAGCGGGTCTATCGTGCCCGAGAAGCTCGACTGCTGCGCGAGCGCGAACGCCTCGAGGCCCACAACGCCAAGCTCGCCCATCGAGCCGCCAGCGACGGTCTGTTGGGCATTGCCAATCGTCGTGAATTCGAGCGGGTACTCAAGCTGGAGTGGCGCCGGGCGGCACGCGAACGCCAGCCGCTCGGCCTGCTGATGATCGACATCGACTGCTTCAAGCGCTTCAACGACAGTTACGGCCATCAGCATGGCGACACCTGCCTGCGCGCAGTGGCTAGCGTACTGAAGGCCGCCGCCGCTCGGCCTGGCGATCTGGTGGCCCGCTATGGTGGCGAGGAGATGGTCGTTCTGATGCCGCATACCTCACTCGAAGGCGCCAACCTCATGGCCGAACGCATCCATACCATGCTGACGGAGCGCGCCCTGCCTTTCCCCGACTCTCCCGTAGCAGCCCATGTCACCGTCAGCATCGGCGTCGCTTCACTGCTGCCCGTGCGTGATGCCAACCGCGCCACCCTCGTACAGCAGGCCGACGAGGGGCTTTACATGGCCAAGGAAGCAGGTCGCAACCGAACTGCCAGCGTTCCCCACCTGCGCCTTCTGCATGCGGCGGACGGCAGCGCAACCTGGGCCAGCCAGGAGCAGAGAGCCTGAGCGCCACAGTGCTGCAATTGTCTCTTTCAGCCAACATCGCCAAACACCGCCCATCAAGCAGCCTTCTTCTGCAAACATGCAATAGTGCGAAATTGGTGGGTTGCCTCATGGTGCCACGCCGGGTACTATCCATAACGCTCACCAGCACCTCATCGATGGAAGCGATAACCGCCAACACGATCAACCCGAGGTAAAACCATGGGAGCTCTACCAAAGAAGTTGCTCGCTTGTGGCCTGGCAGGGATGTTGGCGGTATTCGCAGCCCACGCTTCTGCCCACGAGCCTGAGGTCCAGGAGGAAGGCATCGCCTCCTTCTACAGCGACCGCTTCCAGGGCGCCACCACGGCCAGCGGTGAACCCTTCGATCAGCAGGCACTGACCGCAGCCCACCCCAGCCTTCCCCTCGGTACCAAGGTGATCGTCACCCGGGCCGATACCGGGCAAGAGGTAGAGGTCCTGATCAACGATCGCGGCCCCTTCGTCGAAGGGCGGATCATCGATCTCTCCAAGCGCGCGGCACGCGAACTCGGCATGCTGAACCGGGGCGTGGCGCCGGTCATGGTCACCACCATTCAGTAATCCTGCCAGCAGCTTCTTACCTCTACCGCGCCTGTCGGGCCGGTAGCCATTTCGTGTGAATGTACCGAAAATTACAGTTTTCCCAGTTTTGGACGATATTCATAACAAGCGACGATCGACCGTAAGAGCCGAAGCGCTTTTTGCTATCGCATGACGTAGGGAAAAACATGAACAGTCTCAATGCACAGATCGAGCTGTCGGAAGAGCGGGGAGAGGCGTCAAGCAATGCGGTTCTCTGCAAGCGTCTGGTCCTGGCCAAGATTCAGCTCGACCGACTCGAGCAAGACGGCACCTGCAAAGACCTGAGTGCACTCAGCGCAGCACGCGTGGAGTTCGCTCTCGCCTCACGGGCACTGGCCGATGCACTGATCGCTCAGGAAGCTTCGGACGCCCCCAGCCACACCTGATCGGCCACGATAAAAAAGCGGAGCCGAGCCCCGGCCCCGCTTCGGCCTGTTTTCGGTTGTCTGGCCGTTGCCAGTGTGGCTTGGTGCCATCAGATGACCGGTAATGCTTTCGATACTCACACCTTCTTGACGAACTCCGACTTCAGCTTCATCGGCCCGAAGCCGTCGATCTTGCAGTCGATGTCGTGATCGCCCTCTACCAGGCGAATGCCCTTCACCTTGGTGCCCACCTTGACCACCGAGGAAGTGCCCTTGACCTTGAGGTCCTTGATCACGGTGACACTGTCGCCGTCCTGCAGCTCATTGCCGTTGGCGTCGCGCACCACCTTGCCGTCGCCAGCCTCGCTCTCCACCTGAACGGACCATTCGTGGCCGCACTCGGGGCAGGCGTACATGCCGGCCACTTCGTAGGTGTATTCGGATTGACAGGCGGGGCAGTTCGGCAAGGCGCTCATGGCGATCTCTCTGTAGGGTCTAAAACCGTCGGGTTCAAAAGCTGTCGAATTGAAAAGGGCATGCAGCTTGCCAGAGCTCCCCGGGGGAGTCCAATCGCGCCCTCATGTCAAAACCGTCTCGCGCGGCGTGATGACGAGGCGCTCAGTCTCCCCTGAAACCCTTGGCATAGAAGGCCATCCCTTCGCTGCAGCGAAAGCCGAGCTGCTGATAGAAGCGGGCCGCGGGGATGTCCCGCCCCGTGGCCAGGTACACCGCACGCACATCTCTGGTGGCCAACGCTTCCTCGAGCACCCCATAGAGCTGCGAGCCGATACCTTGCCCCTGGCGATGCGTGGCCACGCACATCTCCCGCAGGTAGAACAGCTTGCCATCCAGATACGGTTCGAGGTTGCCCAGCAGAAACCCCTCGAGCTCCTCACTCTCACCCAACCCCACTACGCCCACGGCACCTGGCGACTCGAAGAAGTGTTCGAGCCGCGCCAGTGCGCCATCTGCATGCCAGGGCTCGTTCCAGGGGGCGGTGGAGAACACCTGCGCGAAGAGCGCCGCGCAGGCTTCCAGATCACACCGTTCCAGGCGTCTTGATTGCATGGTTTTCTCGAAAGAAAAGGATCGGGGCTAACGCTTGTCCTGAGTATTGGTCTCGAAGTCGCTGGCGTCATGACGCTCGTGCATGTCACCGCCGATGTAAAACTGACCCCCTGACGCCGAGGTAAATCTGACCCCCTTGGGCGAAGATGGTGGCTTTTGAGCCGCCGCGATGTTGATCCAGGAGCAGTCAGTGGAAATCAGAG